>NZ_JAGIYX010000010.1:159055-240260 GCF_017813315.1 Kitasatospora sp. RG8 | reverse complement strand
AGCACCCCGTCGAAGGAGCCGTCCAGCACCGCGGCGGCCTCCTGGATCCGGCCCCGGACGAACTCGGCACCGGCCGGCACGCCCTCCCGGAAACCGGTGGAGAGGTCGTCCAGGACGGTCACCTGGTGCCCGGCCTCCAACAGGTGGGCGGCGACGACGCTGCCGACATATCCGGCGCCACCCGTGACCAGGTACTTACTCATGATGCGACCTCCAGCGGGCGATGGTCCGCCGCCTCGGCGGGCCATCGGTGACGTACGACTGGGGCCTATTCTCCCTGGCCACCGGGAGTGCTCCGGACCGCCGCCCGCCCCGGGCCGGCCCCGCCGCCCCGGGCCCGTCGTTCCGTCCCGCGCGGTTCGGCCCCGTGCCGTTCGGCCCCGCCGCTCAGTCCCGGGCCACCCGGTCGAGCAGCCCGGTCCGGGCCGCCACCGCCGCGGCCTCCAGCCGGGTCCGCGCGCCGAGCTTCATCAGCACCCGCTGGACGTGCGTCCGCGCCGTGCTGGCCGCGATCCGCATCCCGGCGGCGATCGCCGCGGTGTCCTCGCCCTCCGCGATCCGGGCCAGCACCTGGACCTCACGGCGGGTCAGCAGCCGCAGCAACCGGACCGCCTCGTCGTCCGACTCGGCCGCCGGGCAGAGCAGTTGGTCGAAGGCGCCGCGCAGGACGTCCACGGCGACCGCCGCCTCCCCGGCCCGGGCCCGCGCGATGGCCCGCTCGACCACCTCGATCCGCTCGTCACTGGGCACGTACCCCGCCGCGCCCGCCGCGAACGCGCCCGCCACACCGCGTAGTTCACCGACCGGCCCGAGCACGATGACGGCCACCTCGGGCCGCTCCCGGCGGATCCGGCGCAGCACGTCGAAGGCCCCCGGCTCACCCGGCCCGGCCACCCCGAGCAGGCACACCTCCGGCCGGCGCCCGGCCACCATGTCGGCCGCGGAGCCGGCCGGCGAGCCGACCGCGAGCACCCGGTGGCCGCGTAGTTGGAGTGCGGTGGCCAGCGCCTCGGCCAGCAGCCGGTGGTCGTCGGCCACCACGAGTCGAACACCCATGACGCCCTCCCGGTCGGGGTCCGGCCCGCGCCCGCACCCGGTGGGGCGGGCGGCCGATGACGCACCATCACAGCGCATTCCGGGCCCGGCCCGCTAGGCCGCCTCGCCGACGGCGCCGGTCCGGGCGCGCGGACCAGAAAACGAAAAAGACCCTCGCCGTTGGGCGAGGGTCCTTCACTTGAGCCCCCATGCGGAATCGAACCGCAGACCTTCTCCTTACCATGGAGACGCTCTACCGACTGAGCTATAGGGGCCTGTTCCCTGCTGTTCTCGCTTGCTCACTCGCTCGCTCGAACAAGGAAGACATTACACGGCCGACGACCAGGAAGGGAAATCGGCTCCCGGCCCCGCCCCCGGAGCCGGTCCGCCCCTCTCAATCCCCGGTGTGCACGCGGTCGAACTCCTCGCGCGCGGCCAGCATGACGGGGGCGTGCTCCTCCGTCCAGCGTCCGACGGGCACCACCAGCCCGGCCAGCTGGCGGCCGAGCGGCAGCAGGTCGTAGACCACCCGCGGCGGGATCTCCGGATGGACGGTGCGCCGCACCAGCCCGTTCCGCTCCAGCGAGCGCAACGACTGGGTGAGCATCTTCCGACTGACCCCGCCCACCGCGCGCTGGAGCTCGGAGAACCGCTGCGGACCGCACTGGTCGAGGCCCATCAGGATCAGCAGCGACCACTTGTCCGCCAGCTCGGCGAACACGTCCCTGCTCGGACAGAGCTGAGCGAAGACGTCGCACGCCTGGCCCTGCTCGGACCCGGCCGGCACCTGCTCGTTCGTCGTCATGCCCCCCAGGGTAGCCGTAGGTCTCCCATCCATCCTTGGTAACCAATAGAGACCTGGTCTATATTGGAGACCGCGGCGGCCGCACGGCGGCCTCCGCCTCCTGTTGCCCCGCTCCACCCCTGCCCCGCCTGCCGCTTTCGGCTCTTTCCGTCCGCCCTTCCGCGAGGAGCACCCGCCATGACCGCAATCCGCCCGACCGTCGCCATCGCCTACCACTCCGGCTACGGCCACACCGCCGTGATAGCCGAGGCCGTCGCCCGCGGGGCCGCCGCCACCGGAGCCGAGGTCGTCTCCGTCGCCGTCGACACCATCACCGACGAGCAGTGGGCCCGGCTCGACGCCGCGGACGCGATCATCTTCGGCTCGCCCACCTACATGGGCACCGCCTCCGGCGCCTTCCACACCTTCGCCGAGGCCAGCAGCAAGCGCTGGTTCGGCGACGCCTGGCTGGACAAGGTCGCCGCCGGCTTCACCAACTCCGCCTCCAAGAGCGGCGACAAGGCCGGCACCCTCGGCTTCTTCCAGACCCTCGCCGCCCAGCACGGCATGAGCTGGGTCAACCTGGGCCTCAAGCCCGGCTGGAACTCCTCCGCCGGTACCGAGGACGACCTCAACCGCCTCGGCTTCTTCGCGGGCGCCGCCGCCTCCACCCCCGCCGACGGCGGAACCGACACCGTGCACAAGGCCGACATCGCCACCGCCGAGCACCTCGGCGGCCGGGTCGCCCAGCACACCGCGACCCTGCTGGCCGGCCGCGCCGCCCAGGCCGCCTGACCCGCTCCCCGGAGGCCACGCGGCCCCGGCCCCTCCCCCGCGGGCTACGCCGCCGGATCCGCCCCCAGAACGGGCGCCCGGCGGCGTCCGCCGTCCGCGCCGGCCACCGCAAGGTCCGTGCCACTGGTCTCCGGCAGCAGCCGCAGGCAGAACAGCGCCACCACCCCCAGTGCCGCCAGGTACCAGCCGACCGGCTCCGCCGTGCCGTACGCGTCCGTCAGCCTCGTCGCGACCAGCGGCGTGGTCGCCCCGCCCACCACCCCGCCCAGGTTGTACGTCAGCGCGGCCCCCGTGTACCGCACCCGGGTGGGGAACAGCTCCGGCAGGTACGCCGCCACCGGCCCGAACAGACACCCCAGCACCACCATCGACCCCGCAAGGGCCACGAACATCAGCGGCAGGCGCACCGTCTCCAACAGCGGGAACAGCAGAGGCGACCAGAGCAGCACCAGCCCCGTCGCCGCCTGCAACGTCCGCCGCCGCCCCCACCCGTCGCTGCCCCGGGCGCTCGCCCAGACCGTCCCGCCCATCGCCACGCCGCCCGCCAGCAGCATCGACAGCACCAGCCTGCTCGACACCCCGAGCCCGGTCGTCGCGTACGCCAGCGCAAAGGTCGTGGTCAGGTAGAACATCGCGTACCCCACGGTGATCACCCCGCAGCCGACCAGCACCGACCGCCAGTGCCCGCGCAGCACCTCCACCACCGGCGGCCGCTCCGGCACCCGCCCGGCCTCCGCGGCGAACAGCGGCGTCTCCTCCAGCCGCAGCCGCACGAACAGCCCCACCGCCACCATCACCAGCGACGCCAGGAACGGCACCCGCCAGCCCCACCCCTGGAACGCCCGCTCGTCCAGCGCCAGTTGCAGCACCAGGAACACCCCGTTGGCGAGCACGAACCCAAGCGTCGGCCCGAGCTGCAGAAACGCCCCGTACCGCCCGCGCCGCCCGGCCGGCGCGTTCTCCGCGATCAGCAGCGCCGCCCCGCCCCACTCCCCGCCCAGCCCGACGCCCTGGCACACCCGCAACACCACCAGCGCCACCGGCGCCCACCACCCCCACACCCCGTAGCCCGGCAGCACCCCCACGACCGCCGTCGACAACCCCATCAGCAAGAGCGACACCACCAACGTCGCCTTCCGCCCCAGCCTGTCCCCGAAGTGCCCGAACACCACCGCCCCCAGCGGCCGCGCCAGGAACGCCACGGCGTACACCGAGAACGACGCCAACAGCGCACCCACCGCGCCCAGTCCGGGGAAGAACACCGGCCCGAAGACCAGCGCGGCCGCCGTCCCGTAGATGAAGAAGTCGTAGAACTCGATCGCCGTACCGATCAGCGCCGCCGCCGCGGCCCTCCGCAACTGCGCCGCCCGCCGGGCGTCCTGCGTATCCATACCGCCACCCTGGCGACCGGCCCACCCTCGCAACAGCGCCCACCCGGGTGACACCCGCGCACACCCCGCCCGCGCACGCCGGTCCTCTGCCGCGCCTGCGCCCGGCGCCGTGCGCCGTGTGCCGTGTGCCGTCCGACCCGCCCCCGGAACGGCGCCGCCCGGCCACCGGGTGAATCCGGTGACCGGGCGGTCGCAGCGCCCCTACCGCGCGTACGGGTTGTCGCTCGGCGGAGCCGGCGGCTCGTACGACGGCGGCCCGGGCGGCCCGGGCGGCACACCCGGCCCGGTCTGCTGAGGCATCGGCGGGGCCTCGACCGCGGGCTGCCGGGAGCCGGCCGCCCGCCGCCGCAGCACGAAGACCACCACCCCCGCCACCAGCACCAGCCCGCCGACCACCGCGGCGACGATCGGCAGCGAACTGCCCGAGTCGGACGCCTTGTCGGCCTGTGACGGCGAAGACGGCACACCCGCCGGCGTGCTGCCCGCGCTCGGCGCGGCACCAGCGCCGGCCGACGCCGAGCCCGACGGCGCGGCCGACGAGGGGGCAGTCGCTGGCGAGGACGCCGCCGCTGACGGGGAAGCGGAAGGGGTCCCGGCCTGCTTCTCCGGGATCGGGTAGACGTCCGCCGGGCCCGGGTCGCCCGGAGTCGTCAGCCCGATCCGCGGGCGAACCGTGCCGTAGCCGACGGCATCGGTGCGCTGCGATCCGTCGGTCGGCTTGCCGGCCGTGTTGATGAGCACCCGCAGGACCTGGTTCGCCGTCCAGTCCTGATGCACGGACCAGAGCAGCGCGGCCGATGCGGACACGATCGCGGTGGCGTCCGACGTTCCGTGCCCCTTGCAGTAGCCCGTGGCGCCTGTGCACGCATCGACCATGTCGACCCCTGGAGCCACGAGGTCAACCTGCGGACCGCGCTCCGACTCGGCCGTGGTCGTGCTGTTCTGGTCGACCGCACCGACCCCGACCACATAGGGAAGCGCCCCGGGGTACTCCACGGCGTTCCCCGACTGTCCGGAGTTCCCTACGCTGGCGACCACCAGCGAGCCCTTGGCCCGCGCTTGCGCAATGGCGCTGTTGACCTTCGACGTGTCCTCGGAGGAGACGGAGTCCGCCGCCGCACCCTGCGAGATGCTGATGACCCTGGCTCCCTGATCAGCGGCGTACACAATGGCCTGACTGATCTGTCCGACGAACTCCGACGTACTGACCGGATTCCCGTCGGCACCAGTGTTGATCTTCAGCGGAAGAATCTTGGCAGCGGGGGCCAGGCCGTATGCGCCATCACCTCCCCGGCCCTTGCCGGACCCTGCGATGAGGCTGGCCATCTCAGTGCCGTGTCCGTTCGGGAAGGTGCCGACGCCGCCCGAGAGACCACTGAAGTCCTTTCCCGGCAGCAACTGCCCTGCCAGGTCAGGGTGGTCCAGTTTGAACCCGCCATCGATCACGGCAACGGTGACGCCCTCGCCCTTGGTGGTCTTCCACATCTCCGGCGCGTGCATGGCATCCAGGTGCCACTGATTGCCACGAATCGATTCCGCCGCCGCCGGCATCACGGCCGGCCCCGCCACCACTCCGGCGGCCAAGAGCGCCGCGGCGAACCCCCGACCACGCACCCACATGTCAGTTCGCCGCATCACAGCTCCCTCGTCGCTCTCCCCGTCGGCCGAGGACCGCGCCCCGGACAGGACTGCCCGGCCACCGGGATGAACCCAGTGGCCGGGCAGCCATTGCAGTCCTACTCAATCACGTTCGGGTTGCTCTGCGGCGTACCGCTGGTCCAGGTCTCCTCGTCCTCGTGCAGGTAGTCGGCCCGGTTGCGCCGTTCCCGCTCGTTCTTGCCCGTGCCGCCGCCCGACATGGGGCCGCCCATCATGCCGTTCTGGCCCGAACGCGACCCGCCCTCGGCTCCGGCGGCGCCGGCCCGGTTGCGCAGGCCCGTGCCGCCCGGCGTGAACTCGCCGCTCGCGGTCGGCCCCTTGCGCCCGCCGACCGTACCGCCGCCGGTCGAGGTCAGCCCACGACCGCGCGAACCGCCACCGACGGCACCGCCGCCGTGACCGCCGCCGGGGTGCATGCCGCCCCCGCCCGGGTTGTTCATGCCGCCACCGCCGGACCGGCCCGCCTGGCCGTCACGGCCGAAGACCGTCCCGCCGCTCGGGAGGCCGGGGGTGCCGTTCTTCGACTGCAGGTTGCCCCCGCCGAAGGTGCTCGTCCTGCTCGGGCCCGGGCCGGTGCTCTTGGGCTGGATGGTGCCGCCGGTGTTGAACGGGACGGGGCCGGGGCCCTGGAAGGGGCCGCTGCCCCCGGGGCCGTTCGGGTAGCCGGGCCCGCCGCCCGGAACGCCCGGCGGCAGGCTGCCCGGGCCGCCCGGCGTGTACGGACCGGTCTGGCCGGGCAGGGTCGGGGCCGGCGGCAGGCTGTTGAGATCGGTCCCGGGGCGGTCCGTCGGGTACGACGGACCCGGGGACGGGGTGGGCGTGCCGGGGTCCGACGGGAGCTGCGGACCGCTGTGCGGCGGGGTCGGGTCGACGTGTCCCGGACCGCTCGGCCCCTGCGGGACGGTCGCGGGCGGACGCGGCGTCACCGAGCCCCCGCCACCACCACCGCCGACGGGCGGGCTGTAACTGCCGCCGCCGCCACCCACAAAGCCGGGGGTGCGATGGGTGCCGCCGGAGCCGGTCCCGCCGCCGCCACCACCGCCGCCATCACCACCGAAGTCGGAGGAGCCGCCGCGATCACCCGGCGGCTTCAACTCCGTCGGCGTCTCCAGCGCGTTCAGCTTGGTGGTCACGGCGTCGTACGCCTGCGCCAGCTTCACCATCTGGTTGACGGCTTCCTGGTGCTCCTGCTGGACCTTCTTCTCCGCCGCGGCCGCCTCCGCCGCGGTCACCCAGTTGGAGTTGCCCTGCTTCATGACGGAGTCGACGGTGGCACCGACGCCGTACCTGGCCTCGAAGTCCGAGGGGAGGTACGGGACCGTCTGGTTCTTGTGCCGGGCGAGCTGGGCGATCTCGGTCTTCGGCAGCTCGGGCACGGCGGTCTTGGCGGTGCTGAGCGCCTCGCCCGCCTGGTGCATCGCGTCGCCGACGCCGGTGGAGTAGTCGGCGAGCTTCGCCGCCGACTTGTGGAAGTTGCTGGCCCACTCCTTGAAGCTCTCGCCGGCCGGTCCCTCCCAGTGGATCCCGTCGACGTGGGACTTGAGCGCCGCGCTGAGGTCCTTCAGGACACGACCGGCCGACTGCAGCTGGGTTCCCCGGCTCAGCACCTTCCCCGGCTCGGTGTCCTTGACCATGGCCTTGAGCTGCTCGTGCTCCATGGGCTGAAAGTTCGTTCCGCCTGCCATCACATGCTCCCCGTGTCAGTCGAAATGTCGCGCCGTGCCACCGTCACATCCCGCCGGTCGTCGAACCCGAGCCGCCCGAGGACGTGCCGACGCCCGAGTTCTTGGCAACCGCCTGCTGGGCGGCGGTCGCGTGCTCCTCGTTGCCCGCGTAGTTGGCCGCGGCCGTCGTGACCGACTTCTGCATCGCCTCGATCTGCTTCACGAAGACCTTGTGCATGTTCACGAGCTCGTTGTGAGCCCGCTGGTACGCCGACGTCAGATCGGTGGACTCCGAGAAGTTCTTGCCGAAGTTGTCCGCGTGCAGCCGCTGTTCCTCGAGGTTGTACGGCGCGGCCGCCGACCCCTCCATCGCCTGGAGCAGCGCCTCGATCTTCTTCGTGAAAGCCGTCAGGGTGTCCAGCTCGACCTGGACGTTCTTGCTGCCGAACGCGGCGACCAGATCCGAGGCGCTTGCGTTCGTCTGGACGGCGCGCACGACGGTGTCGGCCGCGCCGAAGATGGCGCCGAAGCCGAACCAGCTGTTGCTGCTGTGGTCGCCACCGAGCGAGAACGGCGTCTCGTCGGGCTTGGCCGTCCCCGTACCGTCGCCTGCAGGCGCGTCTGCCACCGTAATCCACCTCTCCCCCGTGTGCGGGGCGGGCCGGAGGCCGCCGCACCGCAACACACCGTCAACTTCTCGGTCCTACAGTCGTACCCGGCGCACGCCGCCCGCCCTGGGGACGGCAGTCGCCTCAGCCATCGTAGCCACCGCCTCCGTCGGACCGGCAGGGCCCATGGCAGGACTGAGCGCGATCGGTACGAACTTGACACGTACAACGCCCGACCGCGCCCCAGGACGCCGCACGGCCCGGCGCGCCGGGCGCCGGGCCGTGCGGACTGGACGGTCGGGGGCCGGCCGGGATCAGACCTGCTCGGCCAGCTCCATCCAGCTCATCTCCAGCTCCTCCTTCTCCTCCCGGACGGCGCGCAGCTGCGTGTCCAGCTCGGCGACCTTGGAGAAGTTGGCGGCGTGCTCCGCGAGTTGGGCGTGCAGCTTGGACTCCTTCTCGTCCAGCTTGGCGATCTGCCGCTCCAGCTTCTGCATCTCCTTCTTCGCGGCCCGCGCGTCCCCGGCCGACAGCCCGGGGGCCGCCGTCTCGGAGACCGGGGCCGAGGCGGCGGCGGAGGCGGCGGCCGCGGCGGCCATCCGGGCGCGCCGCTCCAGGTACTCGTCGACGCCGTTCGGCAGCATCCGCAGCTTCTGGTCGCCGAGCAGCGCGTGCACCACGTCCGTGGTCCGCTCGATGAAGAAGCGGTCGTGGCTGATGACGACCATCGAGCCGGGCCAGCCGTCGAGGAGGTCCTCCAGCTGGTTGAGGGTCTCGATGTCGAGGTCGTTGGTCGGCTCGTCGAGGAAGAGGACGTTCGGCTCGTCCATCAGCAGCCGGAGCAGCTGGAGCCGGCGCCGCTCGCCGCCGGAGAGGTCGCCGACGGGCGTCCACTGCTTGTCCTTGCCGAAGCCGAACTGCTCGCAGAGCTGGCCGGCGCTCATCTCCCGGCCCTTGCCGAGGTCGACGCGCGAGCGCACCTGCTCGACGGCCTGGAGCACCCGGGTGGTCGGTTCCAGCTCGGCGACCTCCTGGGAGAGGTAGGCCAGGCGCACGGTCTTGCCGACCTTGATGACGCCCGACGCGGGCTGCACGTCGCCCTCGGAGGCGTACGCGTCGCGCATGGCGCGCAGCAGCGAGGTCTTGCCGGCGCCGTTGACGCCGAGCAGGCCGATCCGGTCACCGGGGCCGAGCTGCCAGGTGAGGTTCTCCAGCAGGAGCTTGGGGCCGGCCTTGACCGTGACGTTCTCCAGCTCGAAGACGGTCCGGCCGAGCCGGGCGTTGGCGAACTTCATCAGCTCGCTCTTGTCCCGGACCTCCGGCACGTCGGCGATCAGGGCGTTGGCGGCCTCGATCCGGTAGCGCGGCTTGGAGGTGCGGGCGGGGGCGCCGCGGCGCAGCCAGGCGAGCTCCTTGCGGGCGAGGTTCTGGCGCTTCTGCTCCTCGACGGCCTCGATCCGGGAGCGCTCGGCGCGGGCGAAGACGTAGTCGGAGTAGCCGCCCTCGTACTCGTGCACCGAGCCGTGCTGGACGTCCCACATCCGGGTGCAGACCTGGTCGAGGAACCAGCGGTCGTGGGTGACGCAGACGAGGGCGGAGCGGCGGTTCTGGAGGTGCTGGGCGAGCCAGGCGATGCCCTCGACGTCGAGGTGGTTGGTGGGCTCGTCCAGGACGATGAGGTCGGGCGAGCCGAGGAGCAGCTTGGCGAGGGCGATCCGGCGGCGCTCGCCGCCGGAGAGCGGGCCGATCACGGTGTCCAGGCCGTCGGCGAAGCCGGGCAGGTCGAGGCCGCCGAAGAGGCCTTCGATGATGTCGCGGATGCGTGCGTCGCCGAGCCACTCGTGGTCGGCGCGGTCGGCGATCACCTCGTGCCGGATGGTGGCCTCGGGGTCGAGCGAGTCGTGCTGGGTGAGGACGGCCATCTGGAGCCCGCCGGAGTGGGTGATCCGGCCGCCGTCCGGCTCCTCCAGCTTGGCGAGCATCCGGATCAGGGTGGTCTTGCCGTCGCCGTTGCGTCCGACGACACCGATCCGGTCCCCTTCGCTGACGCCGAGGCTGACCCCGTCCAGGAGGGCCCGGGTGCCGTAGACCTTCGTGACGGACTCGATGGTGGCGAGATTGACGGCCACGTGTGCTGCGCTCCTGGGATCGGCGGTCTCGGGGCCGCCCCGGTGTCGCGGCGCGCCCCTTTCGGGGAAGGCCCCGATCTCCCCAGCCTAGTCGGCCGCCCCGGGCCCCCTCACCCGCCGAGCAACGCCGCCGCTGACCCGCGCTTCACCTGCCGAGAACCGACACCCGGCACGGCTGTCACCCGCCGAGCATCGACACCCGGCCCCGCGCTTCACCCGCCGAGCACCGCCGCTCCCGGCACCGGCCCGTACGTCGCGTGCGCGGTGCGGCAGGTGCCGGACGCCCGCAGCGCCTCGGCGACGGCGGCCGCGGCGTCGGCGTCCTTGGTGAGAAAGGCGCAGGTCGGGCCGGATCCGGAGACCAGGGCGCCGATCGCGCCGGCCTCGGTGCCGGCCCGCAGGGTGGCGGCGAGTGAGGGGCGCAGCGAGAGGGCGGCCTGCTGGAGGTCGTTGGTGAGCGCGCCGGCGAGGGCGACGGCGTCGCCCTCGGCGAGGGCGGCGAGCAGCGCCGGGTCGGCGTCGGGGGTGGGGACGTCGGTGTCGCGGGCGCCGGTGCCGGCCTCTTCGCGGAGGCGGTCGCACTCGCGGAAGACGGCCGGGGTGGAGAGGCCGCCGTCGGCGACCGCGAAGACCCAGTGGAAGGTGCCGGTGGCGGGCAGCGGGTCGAGGATCTCGCCGCGGCCGCGACCGAGGGCGACGCCGCCGACCAGGGCGAACGGCACGTCGGAGCCGAGTTCGGCGGCCAGCTCCAGCAGGGTGTCGGCCGGGGTGTCGAGGCCCCAGAGCGCGTCGCAGGCGACCAGTGCCGCGGCGCCGTCCGCGCTGCCGCCGGCCATGCCGCCGGCCACCGGGATGGCCTTGGCGATGTGCAGGTGGACGTCGGGGTCGGCGAGGCCGTGGCGGGCGGCGAGCAGCCGGGCGGCGCGGGCGGCCAGGTTGCTGCCGTCGAGCGGGACGACGGCGGCGTCGGGGCCGGAGCAGCTGAGTGTGACGCCGTCGCCGGGCGTGCCGGCGGTGGCCGTCACCTCGTCGCCGAGGGCGACGGCGAAGAAGACGTTGGCCAGGTCGTGGAAGCCGTCGGCGCGCAGGCCGCCGACCCCGAGCTGGACGTTGACCTTGGCGGGGACCCGTACGGTGATCACTCGGACTCCGGCTTCGCGGGCTTGTGTTCGGCGATCGCGGCGAACTGCTCGACGGTCAGCATCTCGCCGCGCAGCTTGTGGTCGATGCCGGCGGCGGCGAGCGCCTGCTCGGCGGCGGCCGGGGAGCCGGCCCAGCCGGCCAGGGCGGCGCGCAGGGTCTTGCGGCGCTGGGCGAAGGCGGCGTCGACGACCGCGAACACCTCGGTGCGGGTGGCGGTGGTCGTGGGCGGCTCGCGGCGGATCAGCGAGACGAGGCCGGAGTCGACGTTCGGCGCGGGCCAGAACACGTTGCGCCCGATGGCGCCGGACCGCTTCACGTCCGCGTACCAGTTGGCCTTGACCGACGGGACGCCGTACACCTTGTTGCCGGGCTTGGCGGCGAGCCGGTCGGCGACCTCGCTCTGCACCATCACCAGGGTGCGCTCGATGGTGGGGAAGGTCGCCAGCATGTGCAGCAGTACCGGCACGGCGACGTTGTAGGGGAGGTTGGCGACCAGCGCGGTCGGTGCCGGCCCGGGGAGCTCGGTGACCTCCATGGCGTCGCTGAACACCAGGTCGAAGGCGTCCGCCTTGCCGGGCATCCGCGCGGCGACGGTGTCCGGGAGGTGCTGTGCCAGGACGGGGTCGATCTCCACCGCCGTGACGTGCTTCGCGACCTCCAGCAGGGCCAGCGTCAGCGATCCGAGCCCTGGCCCGACCTCGACCACGGAGTCCTCGGCCGTCACCCCGCCCGCGCGGACGATCCGCCGCACGGTGTTGCCGTCGATGACGAAGTTCTGCCCGCGCTGCTTGGTCGGCTTCACGCCGAACGCGGCCGCCAGCTCCCGGATGTCGGCGGCGCCCAGCAGGTGGCTGTCAGAGGTGGGGTCGGTGGTGCTCACGCGCCAAGGATACGGGCGCGACGGGCCCTCAGAGTTCGACGACGGCCGCGAGGTCGATCTCGACGGGGTAGGGCACCACGGTCCGCAGTACTCCTTCGTGCTGGGCGACGGGCAGGTAGACGCCCTTCTCCTCGTCCCGGTGGAACTCGTGGACGGTCGGGAGGTTGTCCAGGCCGCGCTCGACGCGCCAGTAGGACGGGATCCCCTTCTCGGCGTACTGGCCGGGCTTGCGGAAGCGGTCATTCCCCGGTTCCGACGTTTGTGCGATCAGTACCCGAACGCCCGCGCCGTGTTCGCCGCGATGGCGGTGGCGAGCTCGTCCTCGTGCAGCCCCAGGGTGTCGGCCATCGACCGCACGGTGACCGGGATCAGGTACGGGGCGTTGGGGCGGCCGCGGTAGGGGTGCGGGGTGAGGAAGGGGGCGTCGGTCTCGACCAGGACGCGGTCGAGCGGGGTCGCGGCGAGGGCGTCGCGCAGCGGCTGGTTGGCCTTGAAGGTGACCGGGCCGGCGAAGGAGAGGTACCAGCCGTGCTCGGCGCAGGTCCTGGCCATCGCGGCGTCGCCGGAGTAGCAGTGGAAGACGGTCCGCTCGGGGGCGCCCTCCTCCAGCAGGACGGCGATGACGTCCTCGTGGGCGTCGCGGTCGTGGATGACCAGGGCCTTGCCGTGCCGCTTGGCCATCTCGATGTGGCGGCGGAACGACTCCTTCTGGATCTCGACGCCCTCGGGGCCGGTGCGGAAGTAGTCGAGGCCGGTCTCGCCGACGGCGCGGACCTGCGGCAGTGCGGCGAGCGCGTCGATCTCGGCGAGGGCGGCGTCCAGTGCGGCGGCGCCGCCGGCCGGGCGCTGCTGCCCGGACCAGCCGTCGGGGTCGCCGAGGTGGATCCGCGGCGCCTCGTTGGGGTGCAGGGCGACGGCCGCGTGCACCTGCTCGAACTGGGCCGCCAGATCGGCGGCCCAGCGCGAGCCGGGCACGTCGCAGCCCACCTGGACGACGGTGGTGACGCCGACCGACGCCGCGCGCGCCAGGCCCTCGGCGGGGGTGCCGGACTGCATGTCCAGGTGGGTGTGCGAGTCGGCGACCGCCACCGCCAGCGGGGCGGGCAGTGGCGGCGGCGTCGACCGGTCGTCGTCGTTCTTCGGCATCAGGAGGCCGGCTTCTCTTCCAGGCGCGGGAACAGGATCTCGCCCTTGGTGACGGTGGCGCCGGCGGGCAGCCGGCCCCAGTCCGCCACGGTGGCGATGGTCTGCGCGGACAGTGCGCCGAGGCCGGCGGCGTCGGCGCCCAGCGAGTCCCAGAGCTTCTCGGCGGTGGCGGGCATCACCGGGTTGAGCAGGACGGCGGTGGCGCGCAGCGCCTCGGCGGCGGTGTAGAGGATGGTCGCGAGGCGGGCCCGGGCCTCCTCGGAGCCCTCCCCCTCCGACGAGGCGGTCTTGGCGACCTTCCAGGGCTCCTGCTCGGTGAGGTAGCCGTTGACCTGCTTGACGAACTCGAAGACCGCCGCGATGCCGCCGGCGAAGTCCAGCTCCTCGCCGATCTTCCGGTCGGCCGCCTCGGCGGCCTTGACCAGCCCGTCGGCGACGGCCTGCTCGGCGTCACCGTGCGCGGCCGAGGCCGGCAGGGTCCCGTCGAAGTACTTGCCGACCATGGCCGCCACCCGGGAGGCCAGGTTGCCGAAGTCGTTGGCCAGCTCGGAGGTGTACCGGGCGGTGAAGTCCTCCCAGGAGAACGAGCCGTCGGTGCCGAACGGGATCGCCCGCAGGAAGTAGTAGCGGTAGGCGTCCACGCCGAAGTGCGAGGTGAGGTCGGTGGGCGCGATGCCGGTCAGGTTGGACTTGGACATCTTCTCGCCGCCGACCATCAGCCAGCCGTTGGCGACGACCCGCTTGGGCAGCGGCAGGCCCGCGGCCATCAGCATGGCCGGCCAGATCACGGCGTGGAACCGCAGGATGTCCTTGCCGACCAGGTGCACGGAGGCCGGCCAGAGCTCGGCGAAGCGCTCCGGGTCGCTGCCGTAGCCGGCGGCGGTGATGTAGTTCTGCAGGGCGTCCACCCACACGTACAGGACGTGCTTGTCGTCCCAGGGCAGCGGCACGCCCCAGTTGAAGGTGGAGCGGGAGATCGAGAGGTCCTGGAGGCCCTGCTCGACGAAGCGGAGCACCTCGTTGCGGGCGGACTCGGGCGCGATGAAGCCGGGGTTGGCGGCGTAGAACTCCAGCAGCTTCGGACCGTAGGCGGAGAGGCGGAAGAAGTAGTTCTCCTCCTCGAGCCACTCGACCGGCTTCTTGTGGATCGGGCAGAGCTTCTCGCCCTCGGCGGCGCCGTCGAGCAGCTCGGCCGGGAGCTTGTACTCCTCGCAGCCGACGCAGTACGGGCCGGAGTAGCCGCCCTTGTAGATCTCGCCCTTGTCGTACAGGTCCTGGACGAACTCCTGCACCCGGTCGGTGTGCCGCTGCTGGGTGGTGCGGATGAAGTCGTCGTTGGCGATGTCGAGGTGCTGCCAGAGCGGCTTCCACGCCTCCTCGACCAGCTTGTCGCACCACTCCTGCGGGCTGACCCCGTTGGCCTCGGCGGTCCGCAGGATCTTCTGGCCGTGCTCGTCCGTGCCGGTCAGGTACCAGACCTTCTCGCCGCGCTGGCGGTGCCAGCGGGTCAGCACGTCACCCGCCACGGTGGTGTAGGCGTGGCCCAGGTGCGGGCGATCGTTGACGTAGTAGATCGGGGTGGAAACGTAGTACGCCGGGGTCGTGCCCCCGGTGGTGCTGTGCTCTGCAGTGGCCGCCATGGTCGGAAAGCTTAATCGCGTGCGGGGGCCGCCCTCGACCGGGTTTCCCCGGCGGGCGGCCCCGTCACCGGCGCTCCCGCCACCTCCCGAACGGCCCCGTCACCACCGGGGTGGTCAGCCCGCCACCACCGGGGTGGTCAGCCCGTCAGCCGCGACCAGAGCCGGGCCAGGCGCCCGCGCGGCCGGTCCGCACCCGCGTCCGCGGGGGCGGCCGCGGGGGCGGCCGCCGGGGCCCCGGCGGGCTCGGCGTGCGCCGAGAAGCCGGGGGCGTGGTGCCAGGGCTGGTCGGCGACGGTCACCCGGCCCTCGCGCATGATCCGGACGGTGTGGCCACCGCACCCCGGGCAGGTCGGCTTGAGGAGCGGCGACGGCACCCGGACACCGTTGGCGTGGTACTCGAACACGACGTGCCCGTCCCGGGCCACGTGGTGCTCGATGTCGTACGCCTGCTCCCAGCCGTACCCGCAGCTCAGGCACGCGAAGGAGTAGGCCTCCCGGACGGTCTCCACGGGAGAGTGCGGCCGGCCGGTCAGGCCGGGGTCGCTCAGCGCGTTACCACCACGAGGGCTACCGATCGTCTCGCTCATAGCCGTCTCCCAGCGCCCGCCGGACGCTCGTCCGGCTGGGTCTTTCCAAACCAGGAAATGCCCGGAACGCCCCGGCCGATGCCCGTCTTGTGAAGTCTTGGACGCGGATTGGGGATCCCTATACGAAAGGGTGGGTCCGCTCCCGAAACCACGGCCAAAGCTTCAGCTCAAAGGGTGTTTACCCGGGGCCTTCTCTCCAAGGTACGCGTCCTCGCCGACCGCGGCACCCCCGGCTTTCAGGGCTTCGCCACCGCCGCGTTCTTGGCCGCGACCACGGCGTCGAAGACGTCCCGCTTGGGCAGCGCGAGCTCGGCCGCGACGGCCGCGATGGCCTCCTTGCGCCGCTCGCCGGCCTCCTCCCGGACGGCCACCAGGCGGGCCAGCTCGGCCGGGGTCAGCTCCTGCGGGGCGGCCGGCGGGGCGCCCGCGACGACCACGGTGATCTCGCCCTTGACGCCGTCGGCCGCCCAGGCGGCCAGCTCGCCGATCGGGCCGCGCTTGACCTCCTCGTAGGTCTTGGTCAGCTCGCGGCAGACGGCGGCGGGCCGGTCCGCGCCGAACGCCTCGGCCATCGCCGCCAGCGCCTCGGCGATCCGGTGCGGGGCCTCGAAGAAGACCATGGTGCGCGGCTCGGCGGAGACGGTGGCGAGCTGGCGGGCCCGGTCACCGGTCTTGCGCGGCAGGAATCCCTCGAAGGTGAAGCGGTCCACCGGCAGGCCGGAGAGCGCCAGCGCGGTGAGGACGGCGGACGGTCCGGGCACCGCGGTCACCTTGACGTCGGCGGCGACGGCGGCGGCCACCAGCCGGTAGCCGGGGTCGGAGACCGAGGGCATCCCGGCGTCGGTGACCAGCAGCACCCGGGCGCCGCCGAGCAGCGCCTCGACCAGTTCGGGGGTGCGGCCGACCTCGTTGCCCTCGAAGTAGGAGACGACCCGCCCGGCCGGGGTCACCCCGAGCGCCTGGGTGAGGCGGCGCAGCCGCCGGGTGTCCTCGGCCGCGATCACGTCCGCCGTGGCGAGCTCGTTGAGCAGCCGGGGCGGGGCGTCCGAGACGTCGCCGATGGGGGTGCCTGCCAGTACCAGTACTCCTGTCACGTGCCCCATCCTTCCAGCAACGGCGCCCCCGGCGCTTTTGGTGACGATTCGGGCAGCTTCGGAGGGAGCCGTTCCCCTGGTGGGAACCGCCCCTACGATGTGGCGGATGAACGGCGACACGGCGGCAGAGACGCCTACTGGTACAGACCACAGCACGCAGGGTGGCGTCGGCGTGCCTGTCCTGACGGACCAGCCGTCCCCCGCCGTCCCGTCCCCGCGCGCGCCCCGGCCCGGGCAGCCGCGGTCCGGGCGCCCGGCCTGGCTGTCCGGCCTGTCCCGGTACGGCTACGCGCCCGCGCCCCCGGCCCCGCTCGCCGAGCGCCTGGTGCCGCCGATGCCGGACGGCCCGGGGGTGACGCCGGACCGGGTCGCGCCCTCGCCGCTGCTGCTGCGGCTCGGCATATCCCTGCCCGAGGCCCTCTGGTCCTGGCTCTGCCGCTGGGCGGGCTGGGTCGGCCCGCTCGTGGTGGCGCTGTTCGCCGGGCTCCTGCGGTTCGACGGCCTCGGGCAGCCGAACGCGGTCGTCTTCGACGAGACGTACTACGCCAAGGACGCCTACGCGCTCTGGCACGGCGGCTACGAGATCAGCTGGCCGGACGGCGCCAACGAGCAGATCATCGCGGGCGCGCCGGTGCCCTACCGGCCGGACCCGAGCTACGTGGTCCATCCGCCGGTCGGCAAGTGGATCATCGGCTTCGGCGAGCAGCTGTTCGGCATGAACCCGTTCGGCTGGCGGTTCGCGGTGGCGCTGCTCGGGACGCTCTCCGTCCTGATGGTGGCCCGGATCGCCCGCCGGCTGTTCCGCTCGACCCTGCTGGGCTGCGTGGCCGGGCTGCTGCTCTCCGTGGACGGCCTGCACTTCGTGCTCAGCCGGTCGGCCCTGCTGGACCTCGTGGTGATGTTCTGGATCCTCGCCGCCTTCGGCTTCCTGCTGCTGGACCGTGACCGCACCCGGGCCCGGATCGCCGAACGGCTCGGCGGCGTCGCGGACGCGTCGGCCGCCCAGCGGCTGAACCTTGGCTGGCGCCCGTACCGGATCGCGGCCGGCATCTGCGTCGGCCTGACCTGCGCGACCAAGTGGAGCGGCCTCTACGTGGCGGCCGCGTTCGGCGTGCTGACGGTGCTCTGGGACGCGGGCGCGCGCCGCCTGGCGGGAGCGGGCCGGCCGTACCTGTGGACGCTGGTGCGGGACGTCGTGCCGGCCTTCGTCTCGGTCGTCGTGGTCTCCGCGGTCGTCTACGTCACCTCCTGGTGGGGCTGGTTCGCCAGCAGCACGGTCCCCGGCAAGGGCGGCTACGGCCGGGACTGGGCGGTCGGCCGGGACAGCGACTACGGCTGGATACCGGAGGGCCTGCGGGCGCTCTGGCACTACCACTCGACCGTCTACGAGTTCCACACCCACCTGAGCGACCCGCACACCTACCAGTCCAACCCGTGGAGCTGGCTGGTGCTGGGCCGCCCGGTCTCCTTCTTCTACGAGTCCCCCAAGCAGGGCCAGGCCGGCTGCACCGTGAGCGAGTGCGCCCGCGAGGTGCTGGGCATCGGCACCCCGCTGCTCTGGTGGACCGGCGTGGTGGCGCTGGTGTACTGCCTCTGGCGCTGGGCCGCCCGGCGGGACTGGCGGGCCGGCGCCGTGCTCTGCGGTCTGGCCGCGGGCTACCTGCCCTGGTTCGCCTACCAGCAGCGGACGATCTTCCTCTTCTACGCGGTGGCCTTCGTGCCGTTCCTCGTGCTCGCGGTCACCATGCTGGTCGGCGCCCTGATCGGCCCGTCCGGGGCGTCCCGGGACCGCCGGATCATCGGCTCGACGGCGGCCGGCCTCCTGGTGCTGCTGATCGTGTGGAACTTTCTCTTCTTCCACCCGCTGTTCACGGGGGAGACGATTCCGATGGACGACTGGCGCAGGCGGATGTGGTTCAACAGCTGGATCTGAGCGCGGGGACCGTGGCGAGGTGGTGCGCGACACGTACCAGATCCGTCACAAGACCCGGGCATTTCGTCGGGGCACGGAAAACCTCTGCCTAGGCTGAGGACCGAACGCGCTTTCCGGCCACCTCCGGCAGCGGCCAGTCGCCAGACCCTTGGGGGAAGAGCACCATGCGCAGTGGCGCGAAGATCGGCATCATCACCGGCGTGTCCCTCGCCGTGCTCGCGGGCGGCGGGTACGGGGCGTACAGCCTCGTCGGCGGCTCGGACTCGGACGCACCGCAGGGCAAGAAGGCCCGCACGGTGGTCGCCGAGCCTCCCAGCGCCGAGCAGGCGACGGCCGGTGCCAAGGACTTCCTGGAGGCCTGGGCCGCCGGTGACCTCGCCAAGGCGGCCGGGCTGACCGACGACCCGGCGGCGGCGACCACCGCGCTGACCGCCTTCAAGGACCAGGTGAAGCCGAGCGGGCTGACCCTCGCGCCGTCCGGCCCGGCCACCGCCGCCGCGTTCGCCTCCGCGACGGGCACCCCCTCGCCCGGTGCCAAGCCCACCGGCTCGCCCTCCGCCGCGGCGACGCCGTCCGCGACGGGCACCGACTCGCCGTCCGCCTCCGCCTCCCCGGCCCCGGCCGGCGTGCTGATGGGCTTCAAGGCCCGGGCCGAGTTCGAGGGCACCAACCGGGTGTGGGACTACAACGGCTTCCTGAGCGTCGTGAAGATGAGCGACAACACGCCGGCCGTGCACTGGGCGCCGTCGGTGATCCACCCGCACCTGGGCGCGGGCGAGGTGATCTCCACCCAGCCGGTCTTCGCCCCGCCCGGCAACGTGGTCGACCGCAACGGCAAGGCGCTGCAGGGCGCCTCGCTCACCCCGACGCTGCTCGCCACCCTCCAGGACAACGCCCGCAAGCTCCAGCCCGCCCAGGACCAGAGCGACGCGGGCAGCGGTGTGGTCATCTCCACCGCGGACGGCAAGGGCGCCACCGACAAACTGTTCACCATCGTCGAGCCCAAGCCCGCCAAGCCGTTCAAGGTGACCATCGACAACGGGCTCCAGGCCGCCGCCGAGAAGGCGATGACCGACCTCGGCGGCAAGCAGGGTTCGATCGTCGCCATCGAGCCGAGCACCGGCCAGGTGCTGGCGTTCGCCAACGCGCCCGCCACCGGCCAGAACCGGGCCTTCCTCGGCCTGCTGGCCCCCGGCTCGACGATGAAGATCGTCACCTCGACGGCCCTGCTGGAGGCGGGCGTCAACCCGGACACCGTGGTCCCCTGCCCGGTGAAGAGCAGCAACCCGAAGGCGATCCCGAACTCCTTCCCGGACGCCTACCCGACCAACACGCTCCAGCAGGACTTCATGATCTCCTGCAACACCGCGTTCATCGACCAGGGCCTGGCCAGCCTCAAGCCGGGTGCGCTGACCTCCACCGCCAAGGACATCTTCGGCATCGGCCTGGAGTGGAAGACCGGCCTGCCGAACGCCGACGGCCGGGTGCCGGACGCGGGCGCCAACAAGGACGAGCAGGCCATGCAGTCCATCGGCCAGGGCAAGATCCAGATGAACCCGCTGGCGATCGCCTCGATCACGGCCACCGTGCAGAGCGGCGAGTTCAAGCAGCCGATCCTGGTCGCCGACCTGCCGCAGCAGAAGGCCGCCCGCACCATGTCCCCGGACGCCGACGCCAAGCTGAAGGCGATGATGGCGGCCACCGCCAAGGACGGCACCGCCAAGGCCGTGATGAACGGGATCTCCGACAACGCGGGCGCCAAGACCGGCTCGGCAGAGGCCACCGGCGTCGAGACCACCAACAGCTGGTTCACCGCCTACCGGGGCAACCTGGCCATCGCCGCCGAGGTCCAGGGCGGCGGCCACGGCGCCGACGCGGCCGGTCCGGCCGTCGCCTCCGTCATCAAGGCGGCCGGCAACCGCTGATCCCGGCGCCGCGCCGACCGTCCCGCCCGGTCCTGCTCGCTCCCGCCCGGTCCCGCCCCGGTCAGCCCCGGGGCAGGACCGGCTCCGGCCGGGCCAGCAGGCAGCTCGCCGGAACGGGCCTGCGCCCGCTCCACCGCCGGGCCGCCAGCCGCGGCCAGATCAGCAGCACCACCGGCAGGGCCAGGTACCCGAACCGCCCGGCCGGCGCCAGCATGAACGCGATCGCCAGCCCCGCGGCCAGCAGGTCGGCGGCGGCTATGGCGGAGACCGGCGGCCGGGCCACCAGCCAGATCGCCACCCCCAGCCCGCCGACCGTCATCAGCACCAGCGAGACGGTGTGCCCGGTCGGCCCGAACCCGGCCAGCACCTTGCCGGGCAGCGGACTTCCGGCCGGCGTCTGGATCGCGGTCAGCCCCAGCGGGAACCGCACCACCTGCTCGCGCAGCGCGTCCGCCCGGGCCAGCGCGGAGGGCAGGATCACCGCCAGGCCCGTGCCCAGCGCGGTCAGCCCGGCCCGGGCGGCGGGCCGCCGCCCGTACAGCCGCCAGAGCAGCAGCACGGCCACCGGCAGCGCCGGCCAGGCCGTCCACTTCAGGGTGCAGGCCAGTGCCAGGACCAGCCCGGCCCCGATGGTGCGGTCCCGCTCGGCCAGGGCCATCGCCAGGCAACAGACCCCGATCAACGGCAGGTCCACCCCGCCGACCACCAGCGCGAGCGCGATCAGCGGCGAGGCGGTGAGCACGGCCAGCGGCAGCAGCGGGGCGCGGTCCCGGGAGGGCCGCAGCAACCGCCAGCTGGCCATCAGGCAGGCCAGGAAGGCCAGCGCGAACCAGATCCGGGCGTCCCCGGCCACCTGCGCCACCGGGTTGCCGTTGCCCACCAGGGCGCGCGGCATCCCGAACAGGGTCATGGCCGGCAGGTAGGGGTTGTAGTCGGTGACCACCACCGGGTGCGGCAGGTACGGGCTGCCGGTGGTGAGCAGCAGGTGGGCCGAGCGCTCGACCACCATCACCTCGGACTGGTGGCGGCCCTGCAGGGCCAGCAGCGCGAGGGGCACCAGGACGGCGCCCAGGAGGGCGGCCCCGGCCGCCGCACGGGCCGCGAACCGGCGCGGCAGGGCCAGGCAGAGCAGCCCGGCGAGGACGTAGGCGGGGGCCGCGACGGTGCCCCACAGCCGCTGGTTGGGCAGGTCGGAGACGAGGGGGAAGGCCGCGGCCCAGCCGGCGGCGATCAGGCAGCCGAGGAACTGGACGCGGCGCAGCGAGGCGAGCCGGGCGGGGTTCAGCCGATCGGGCGGTGGCGGTGGCGTGCCGTCACCACGCTGACGGGGGAACGACGGGGCGGGGAGGCGGCGGCGCGGTCGGTCGCGTCCGGTCGGTGGTCCGGCCGCTGCGGGCGGGACGGGCGCCCCGCCACGGCCGGTGAAGCGGCCGCGCGGGCGGGTGTGGCCGGGCGTGCGGGTGCTCACCATGGTGGAAGGTTATGGGTGGCGGCCGGGCCCTGTCGCCATGTCCGCGGACTGAGTGTCCACAGGGACGAACGGGGCCGCCGGGGTGTCGTCACCGTCCGGCGGCCCCGTCCACGGGTGTCCGCGATGCTCAGCCGGCCTTGGTGTCGGCCGGGGTGTCGGCCGCGACGGGCTGCTCGGCGCGCTCCAGCTTGGAGTGCTTGATGCTGTAGCCGAAGTAGACGGCGAGGGCGATCGCGAGGGCGACGCCGCCGGCCTCGAAGGTGTCGGCGTGCAGGCCGGTGATCAGGTAGATGCAGAAGGCGACGCTGACCAGCGGGACGACCGGGTAGCCGGGCACCTTGAAGCCGCGCGGCAGGTCGGGCTGGGTGCGGCGCAGGATGATCACGCCGATGGAGACCACCGAGAACGCGATCAGCGTGCCGAGGCTGGTGATGTCGGCCAGCTTCTCCAGCGGGATGAAGGCGGCCAGCGCGCCGACGCCGACGCCGACCACGATGGTGTTCCAGACCGGGGTGCCGGTGCGCGGCGAGAGCTGGGCGAAGCGCTTGGGCAGCATGCCGTCGCGGCCCATCGAGTACAGGATGCGGGTCTGGCCGTAGATCACCACGAGGGTGATGGAGAAGATCGAGATGATCGCGCCGATCGCGAAGACCATCGCGGGCCAGCTCTGGCCGGTGATGTCCTGGAGGATCTGGGCGAGGCCGGCCTCCTGGCCGTCGAACTTCTGCCAGGGCTGGGCGCCGATGCCGGCCAGGGCGACCAGGATGTACAGCAGGGTGACCACGACCAGCGAGATGATGATCGCCAGCGGCAGGGTCCGGCGCGGGTTCTTGACCTCCTCACCGGCGGTGGACACGGCGTCCAGGCCGATGAACGAGAAGAAGATGCTGGAGGCCGCGACCTGGACGCCGCCGATGCCGAGCGGCATGAACGGGGTCAGGTTGCCGGAGTGGAAGCCGGTCAGGGCGACGCCGATGAAGAGGATCAGGATGAGGATCTTGATGCCCACCATGGCCGCGTTGACCTTCACCGACTCGCTCACGCCGCGGATCAGCAGGAAGCAGACCATCGCGACCAGGATCAGCGCCGGCAGGTTGAACCAGTGGGTGTTGTCCGGCGCGCCGGAGAGCGCCTCGGGGATCTTCGCCCCGAAGGCCAGGTCGAGGAACTTGTTCAGGTACTCGGCCCAGCTCACCGCGATCGCGGAGGCGGAGACGCCGTACTCCATCAACAGGCAGATGCCGACCGCGAACGCGACGCCCTCGCCGAGGGTGGCGTAGGCGTACGAGTACGAGGAGCCGGAGACCGGGATCGCGGACGCCATCTCGGCGTAGCAGAGCGCGGTGAGGCCCGCGGTGACCGCGGCGATCACGAAGGACAGGATCACGGCCGGGCCGGCCGACGGCACCGCGGTGCTGAGGACGAAGAAGATGCCGGTGCCGATGGTGGCGCCGATGCCGATCGAGGACAGCTGCCAGAGGCCGATCGAACGCCGCAGGTGGATGCCGGAGCGTCCGCCCTCCTCGGGCGCACCGGCGGGAAGGGCGTCGCGGCCCTCGCTCTCGGCGATCAGGGTGGAGACGGGCTTGCGTCGCAGCAGACGCGCGCCGAGGGTGTTGCTGGCCAAAACGACGTTCCTTCTAGGCGGGGGAGGGTGTCCTAGCGGCCGGTCACTCGAGACGCCGTGAAGTGACATCAAGGACCAACCGAACAAACATGGGACAGTACCCCGCGAAAGCACCAGTGTCGCAAACGAACAGTCGCACCGCGCGCATTGTACGAATCGTCGCATCAGCATGTACAAACCGGACACTTCGCAAACGGCGGATCTTCCACCGGGCGGCTAAGCCGCAGGTCAGGGCCATCCCCCTTGCGCTCAGCGCCCCAGGACGGCCTGCATCACCGAGCGGGCGACCGGGGCGGCCAGGGCGCCGCCCGTGACGTCCGTGGCATCGCTGTCCGCGATCACCACGGCGACGGCCACCGGCGGCACGGCGTCCGAGCCGGCCGGCCTGGCCCACGAGATGAACCAGGCGTACGGCGTCCCGGAGTTGTCCACCCCGTGCTGGGCGGTGCCGGTCTTGCCGCCGACCTCCGCGCCGCCGATCCGGGCGTTGCGCCCGGTGCCGTTCTCCACCACGTCGGTCATCAGCTTCCGCACCTGCGCGGCCACCGCCGGGCTCATCGCCTGCCGGTAGGGCTGCGGCCGCATCAGCTGCACGGTGGTGCCGTCGCTCCTGGTCAGTCTGTCCACAAGCTGTGGATGCATCACGGTGCCGTTGTCGGCGGCTCCGGCCGCGACCATCGCCATCACCAGCGGGGTGGCCGCGGTGTCGAACTGGCCGATCGAGGAGAGCGCCAGCTGGGACGGGTTCATGCGGGTGTCGAAGTTGGAGCGCGCCGGGCGGACGGGGACGTCCAGCCTCGCGTCGTTGAAGCCGAAGGCCTCGGCCGTCGAGACCATCCCCTCCAGCCCGACCTGCACCCCGAGGTAGCCCATGGCGCTGTTGCAGCTGTGGACCATGGCGGTGTCCAGCGACTGCCCGGGCTCGTCGCAGGCCGTGGTGTCGTTGACCAGCGGCGTGGTGGTCCCCGGCAGCACGTACGGGTAGGGCGCGCCGGTCGGCGCGTCGATGTCGGTGACCACGCCGTTCTGCAGCGCGGCCGCCGCGGTGACCACCTTGAAGGTCGAACCGGGCGGGTAGGTCTGGCGCAGCGCCCGGTTGAGCATCGGCTGGTCGGGGTCGGCCTGGAGCCCGTTCCAGGCCTCCTGGTCGGCGGCGGAGGAACCCGCGAAGCTCCCCGGGTCGTACGAGGGGGTGCTGGCCAGCGCCAGGATCCGGCCGGTGGCGGGCTCGATCGCGGCGACCGCGCCCTTCTGGTCCCCGAGCCCGCGCACCGCGGCCTGCTGGGCCGCCCGGTCGATGGTGGTGTGGACGTCGCCGCCGGGGTTCTGCTTCCGGGCGACGGCGTCCCAGACGGCCCAGCTCGCCAGCCGGCTGTCGGTGCCGGAGAGCAGGTCGTCCTCGGTCCCCTCCAGCAGGGAGTTGCCGTACGCCTGCGAGGAGTACCCGGTGACGGCGGCGTACAGCGGTCCGTCGGTGTAGCTGCGCTTGTAGTCGTACCGGCCGCCGGTCGGCTCGGAGCCGGTGACGCTGTCGGCGCCGACCCGGATGTTGCCGCGCGGCTGGGAGTAGCGCTCGATGGTGAGCCGCTGGTTGGCCTCGTTGTGGTTCAGCTCCTCCGCCCGGAACACCTGCACCCGGGTGGCCTGGACGCAGAGCGCCACGATCAGCAGCAGGCAGAAGGTGCCCGCCCGGCGCCCGGTGACGGAGATCCCGGGCAGGCCCTGCGGCCCGTTGCCCCGCCCGCGGCCCCCTCCCCTGTTCAGCGCCATCAGGCTGCCTCCGCCGGCCGGCGGGCGAGATCGCTCATGCGCACCAGCAGCGCGACGATGATCCAGTTGGTCACCACCGAGGAGCCGCCCTGCGCGACGAACGGCAGCGTCATCCCGGTCAACGGGATGAGGTCCAGCACCCCGCCGGCCACCACGAACACCTGGAGGCCGACGATCGCGGCCAGCCCGATCGCCAGCAGCCGCCCGAACGGGTCCCGCAGCGCGATCCCGGTCCTGAACCCCCGCGAGACCAGCAGGGCGTACAGCAGGAGGACCGCCATCAGCCCGGTCAGGCCGAGTTCCTCGCCGATGGTGGCGAGGATGAAGTCGGACTTGGCGGCGAAGCCGATCAGCACGGAGTGCCCGTTGCCGAGCCCGGTGCCCAGCTCGCCTCCCCAGGCGAAGGCGAACAACGACTGGGCGATCTGGTTGGCGCCCCGGCCGGCGGCGATCGAGCCGAGCGGGTCCAGCCAGTCGGCGACCCGGCTGTGCACGTGCGGCGAGAGCCGGCCGACCCCGACCGCCGCCACCGCGGCCAGGAACAGCCCGATCGCGATCCAGCCGCTGCGCGCGGTGGCCACGTAGAGCATCACCACGAAGAGGCCGAAGAAGAGCAGCGAGGTGCCGAGGTCGGTCTCCAGGACGAGGACGCCGACGAAGGCCGCCCAGATCAGCAGCACCGGCCCGAGCACCCGCCCGCGCGGCAGCTGGAACCCGAGGACCCGCCGGCCGGTCAGCGCCAGCGCGTCCCGGTGCACCGCCAGGTAGGCGGCGAAGAAGACCGCCAGCAGGATCTTGGCGAACTCCCCCGGCTGGAAGGAGAGCGGTCCGATCGTGATCCAGATCCGCGACCCGTACACCGGCGGGAAGAAGACCGGCAGCACCAGCAGCACCAGGGCCACCAGCGCGCCGATGTACGCGTAGCGCTGCAGCCGTTTGTGGTCGCGCAGCAGCAGGACGACGGCGATGAACAGGCCCACCCCGAGGGTGGACCAGAGCAGCTGGGTGGGCGCCGCGCCGCCGCCCGTGGCCCGGTCCAGGCGGTAGATGACGACCAGGCCGATCCCGTTGAGCAGCACGCCGATCGGCAGCAGCAGCGGGTCGGCGTACGGCGCCTTCCAGCGGACCGCGGCGTGTGCCAGCAGTGCGAGCACGCCGAGCGCGGCGCCGTACTCGGCCGCGTCGGCGGGCACCGTGCCGTCGATGTTGACGCCGACCTCGGCGTATCCGTAGACGGCGGTCAGCACGGCGGCCAGGACCAGCACGAGCTCGGTGTTGCGCCGGGTCGGCACCGTCCGGCGCGGCCGGCCGGAGCCTCTCGTCACGGCGGAGGGTGTCGCCACGGACCGTCCTGGTGTCCCTGCTGCGGTGGTGGTGCGGGGGCGGGGCCGTCGGAGGACGGCGATCGGGGCGGACGGGCGGCCGCGCCCGTCCGCCCCGATGTGAGCGGCTGGTCAGGAGGCCGGTGGCTCAGGCGGAGGCCGGAGCGGGCTGCGGCCGGGACGCCTCGACGGTCGCCTTCAGCTCGGCCTCCGCCGCGGCGGAGAGCGAGGTCTGGATGATCTTCCCCCCGTAACGGGCCAGCGCCGGGAGGACCTTGTCCGCGGTGGCCTTGCGGACCAGCAGGAAGACGGCGGCGGTGCCCGGCTGGAGGTGCTCGCCGACCTCGCGCATGAAGTTGTCGTCCACCCCGATGTCGGTGGAGGCGCCCACCGCGGCGCCCGTGGCACCGCCGACCGCCGCGCCGAGGAACGGCATGAAGAACAGCAGGCCGATCACCCCGCCCCAGAGCGCCCCGGAGGCGGCTCCCGCACCCGTGGTGCCGACCTGCTGGTGCAGCTTGATCCGGCCGTCCTCGCGGCGCTCGACGACGACCGCGTCCTCCAGGTCGATCAGCTTCTGCTTCTGCAGTCCGACCGCCTCGTTGCGCACCGCCCGAGCAGTGGCCAGATCCGGGTAGGCGATAGCGAAGAGGTTGCTCACGTGCTGGTCCTTCCAATCAGTCGGACGTACCGGCCGGGAGGGCGCGCCGTCACGGCAGCACCCATGACCCGTTCGTCACCCTAACGAGCACTATCCATATTTATTGACTCTTCCGCCCGGTGTGTCCCGGATTGCCCGCACCCCTCCCCCGGCCCCGCCCGGAAACGGCCTCGCACGCCACCGCCTCCCCGACGGGCGCACCAGCTCGCGCCCGGCGTCCGATCACCCACCGGCGCCCGGGAGTTCACGCCGGTTCCCGGCCGGCCGCGCACCGGACCTCGTTGGCCACGGCGAACTGATGATCCCTAGGATCTGGCGGGTGACTACCGGACGACGACCGAAGGCCAGGCTCGGCAGCCTGCTGGCCGCCCTGGCGATAACAGGCGGTGCGCTGCTCAGCGGCCTGCCCGCCCATGCCGACGAACCATCAGCCGGCGCCGCCGGCGGCAAGGAGGCCCCCCGGGTCGACCTCGTCCTGGACGTCAGCGGCTCCATGCGGGCCACCGACATCCAGGGCAAGAGCCGCATCGCGGTGGCCCAGCAGTCCCTCAACGAGGTGATCGACGCCCTTCCCGCGGAGACCGAGTTCGGCATCCGCACCCTGGGCGCCAACTACCCCGGCGACGACAAGGCCCAGGGCTGCCAGGACACCCGGCAGCTGTTCCCCGTCGGCAAGACCAACAAGGTCGAGGCCAAGACCGCCGTCGCGACCCTGCGCCCGACCGGCTGGACCCCGATCGGCCTCGCCCTGCGCGGAGCCGCCCAGGACCTCGGCAAGGGCGAGACCACCCGACGGGTGGTGCTGATCACCGACGGCGAGGACTCCTGCGCCCCGCCGGACCCGTGCGACGTGGCCCGCGAGCTGGCCGCCCAGGGCATCCACCTGGTGGTCGACACCCTGGGCCTGGCGCACGACGACAAGACCCGCCAGCAGCTGCTCTGCATCGCCAACGCCACCGGCGGCACCTACACCGACGTGCGCACCCAGGAGCAGCTCACCGACAAGGTGAAGCAGCTGGTCGACCGCTCCAACGACACCTACACCGTGACGCCGGTCAAGACCGCGGGCACCGACAAGTGCGAGAGCGCCCCCGTCCTGACCCCCGGCGTCTACAGCGACCGGGAGAAGTTCTCCGAGCACCGCGTGTACCGCGTCCCGGTCAAGGCCGGGCAGGAGCTGCGCGCCTCCGTCAGCGTCTCCGTGGACCGGGCCGTGGCCCGCGACTACGGCGTCCTGCTCCAGGCCACCAGCGCCACCGGCCAGGAGCTGGTCCGCGGCACCGACGCCGGCAGCGGCCGGACCGACGTGGTCTCCGCCGGCCTGCGCTGGTCCACCGGCGACTCCAAGGGCTACGCGTCGGCGACGCCGTCCGCCTCGCCCAGCGGCAAGCCGGAGACGACCGTCTGCCTGGTCGTCAGCAACTCGCTGGCCGCCCAGCCCGGTGTCCAGGCCGAGCCCGGCCTGCCGCTGGAGCTGACGGTCGACCTGGCCGCCGCCTCGCCCGCCCCGGACGGCCCGGCGATGGGTCTCGGCCGCGGCTGGATCCTGCTACTGGTGCTCACCCTGGCCGGCCTGCTCACCGGCCTGGTCTTCGGCTGGATCGCACGCTGGCGGATCGCTGTCTGGCGGGAGAACTGACCATGCGCACCTCTTTCCGTACCGCCCTGGCCGGCCTGGCCCTGCTCCCGGCCCTCGTGGTCGCGGCTCCGGCCGCCTCCGCCGCCTCGCCGTCCCCGACGGCCGGCGCCAGCGGCACCCCGGCACCGGTCACCAAGGCCGGGACGTCCTTCCTGACCGCCATCAACCTCGCCGCCGGCCAGGACGCCAACGTCTCGGCCTCCACCGGCGACTACCTGTACTGGGCGTTCGGCGCCTCCGAGGGCCAGACGCCGACGGTCGGCCTGACCGTCAACCTGGCGCCCTCGGCGGACCGGCACGGCCCGCAGAGCTGGAGCGTCGAGGTGTTCGACGGGCTGCGCCGCCGCCAGTCCTGCACCGCCGGCACCCAGAACGCGACCGCCGAGCCCGCCGCGGCCTCGCTCGCGCTGAGCTGCACCCTGCGCGAGGTCCGGTCCTGGGCCGAGCCGTGGTCCGGCGACCCGCTTCCCGGCACCTACTACGTCCGCCTGTCGGTCTCCGACGTCCCGCAGCCCGACCTCGGCCTCGCCGCCTCCGTCCAGCTGCACGTCGCCGCCAAGGGCGACGCGGACAACGCCCAGCCGGAGGGCGGCAACCTCAAGGCCCCGCTCGTCCCGCCGGCCGGCGGCGGCGCCGCGACCGCCAAGGCGGCCGCACCCGAGGAGCCCGAGGAGCACTGGTACACCGGCTGGTTCTCCGGCTGGAACACCCGCTGGTTCTGGACCCTGGCCGGCGGCGCCCTGGCCGCCCTGGCAGGCGTCGCGGGCTACACCCTGACCCGCCACCCGCGCGGCCACCGTCCGGCCCGCTACGGCAGCGTGCCGCCGCAGGCCGGGGCCCCGCAGCCGGGCCCGTACGCGGGCTCCGGCCAGCCCTGACGGACCCCGCCCCACCCCCGAGGGCCGGCCGGAGCACCCGCTCCGCCCGGCCCTCGGCCGTTTCGCCGCAGAGGGCGCCACCGGCCACGACTGCCTCCACCACGCACCCTGCACGGCGGCCGGCACACCCGAGTGATCATCGTCACACCGCCCAACCGGGGCCCCTCAGGAGTCGCCTGAGCCCCCGTCCGGCGCCCTTCCCCCCACAACGCAGAAGTCCCGCCCGATCTGATGATCGGGCGGGACTTCCTGTTGGGTGGAGCTGAGGGGATTCGAACCCCTGACCCCCTCGATGCGAACGAGGTGCGCTACCGGACTGCGCCACAGCCCCAACGAGAAGAAACTTTAGCACCTTTCCGAGGGGGCTCGTGACCACCCCCCGGGACGCCGTCCCGACCGGCGTCCCGGCGCGGTCATTCGTTGGCCGCGCGGGGGCGGGTCTCGGGGGCCGGCGCTTCGGCGTACTGGTCGAAGAGCGGGGTGGTGCGGGCCTCGGTGGGGCGGCCGGCCGTCCAGGTGCCCGGGGCCGACAGGTCGAGGCCGCGGGTGACCCGGGGGGCCACCGGGGCGGTGACGTAGGTCGGCAGCGGGACGGGGACGGGCTCCCAGGAGTCCGGGCCGGCCGCACCGCGCTCGCGCATGCCGTCGACCCACTCCTCGTGCTCGGTCGCCTCCGCCACGGCCGAGGCCGAGGCCGCACCGGTGGTGGCGGCCGGCGCGGGTTCGGCCGGCTCCGGGTCGGTGGCGAGCCGCAGGTGCGGGCGGGCACGGACGGGCTCCTCGGGGGCGACCGGCGGCAGCTCCTCTGCCGGCCGGGCCTCGGCGCGCCGCTGCTCGCGCTTGCGCAGCCGCTCGGCGGCCTGGGCCGCCCGGGCGCGGTCGAGCTTCACCTCGTACCGCAGGCGCTCCAGCCGCCGCAGGTGGCCGATGTAGAGGGTGAGGAGGACGGCCGGCACGGCCGGGACCCAGAGGAAGGCCAGACCGGCCACCGCCGCGACGACCGCGCCGAACGCGAACGCCAGGAAGAGGACGCTGACCATCCGGCGCCGCCGGGCCAGCAGCCGGGCCCGGCGCTCGGCCCCGGCCCGCCGCTCGGCGGTCTCCTCGGCGGTCCGCTCGGCCGCGTGCCCCGCGGGGGGCTCCACGGCGCGTTCGGCCGGGCCGTCCGACGGGGCCTCCGCCGCGCCGTCCGCCGTACCGTCCGCCGGGGTGTCCCCGGGGTCGCCGGAGGCGGCCTCGTCCCGTCCGGGAGGGCCGTCCTTGCTCTGCTCGTCGTCACGCGGTTCGTCGCCCAGGGCCCGGGATGCCCGCCGCTCCAGCGCCGAACGCCCGGCCAGCAGGCGGATGGCGGTGCTGAAGCGTTCCGTCGGGCGCGCCTCGTTGAGCTCGTCCTGCCTGCGGAGCCACATCGGCACGAGATAGGCGGCCCAGGCCCCTACGATGACGGCGTAGATAAGGCCGCTACTGCTCACGTTTCACACCGTACGGGCGCCGGGGAAGGCCTGGCAGCAATTTGGCACGGCGTGTCGTGTGATCAAGCTGATTCTCCGACTATTTTGCCGGTATTTGTGCCCGTCCGTCGCCACGCCGATGCCATATCGATATTTCTTTCGAACATATATTCAATTACCTGGACCCCTGCCCGAACTGAGCGTCCGCCAGCGCTCCAGCATCCCCTCGGGGACCTCCTCGGCGGTGAGCGCGTACACCAGGTGGTCCCGCCAGTCGCCGTCGATGTGCAGATAGCGGGGCCGCATTCCCTCCGAGCGGAAACCGAGCTTTTCCACCACGCGCCGGCTCGGGGCGTTCTCGGGACGGATGCAGACCTCGATCCGGTGGAGTCCGAGGGTGCGGAAACAGTGGTCCACCGAAAGCGCCACCGCGGCCGGCATGATGCCCCGGCCGGCCACCGCCTCGTCGATCCAGTAGCCGACGTTGGCCGAGCACATCGAGCCCCAGGTGATCCCGCCCACGGTCAGCTGGCCGACCAGCTGCCCCTTGTAGAGCACGACGAAGGGCAGCATCCGGCCGGCCGAGGCCTCGCCGCGCAGGAACCGGACCATCTGCCGGTAGGTCGGCCGCGGACCGGCGCCCTGGCCGGCCGGACCGGGCGGCACGGTGGCCTCCCAGCGGCGCAGCCAGTCCCGGTTGCGCCGGCTGACCTCCTGCCACTCGCGCTGGTCGCGGGCCCGGATCGGGCGCAGCACGACCTCCCCCTCGTGGAGCTCTACCGGCCAGCCGGCGTTCAGTGCGCTCTCCCGGAGTCAGGTGCGTCGGGCCGGGGGTGGTCCCCGCCGCCGAGCTGGTCGACGGCGTGGGCGAGCAGCGGCTCCAGGACGGCCAGGCCGTCCTTGACGCCGCCGGTCGAGCCCGGCAGGTTGACGATCAGGGTACGTCCGGCGAGGCCGGCGAGCCCGCGGGAGAGTGCGGAGGTCGGGACCTTCGCACGGCCCTCGGCCCGGATGGCCTCGGCGATGCCGGGGACCTGCCGGTCGATGACACGGGCGGTCATCTCGGGGGTGAGGTCCATCGGGGAGATGCCGGTGCCGCCGGTGGTCAGCACCACGTCGTAGCCGGCCGCAACCGCCTCCCGCAGGGCCGCCTCGACCGGTTCGCCGTCCGGGACGACCCGGGGGCCGTCGGCGGTGAAGCCCATCGCGCGCAGGCCGGCCACCAGCAGCGGGCCGCCCTTGTCCTCGTAGACGCCGGCCGAGGCCCGGTTGGAGACGGTGACGGCGAGCGCCCGTCCGGCCGGCGCGCTCACGCGCCCGCCTCCGGGGTGAACCAGTCGCCGCTCTTGCCGCCGGTCTTGCTGAGCACCCGGACGGCCTCGATGGTGGCGCTCTTGTCGACGGCCTTGACCATGTCGATCACGGTGAGGCCGGCCACCGCGACGGCGGTGAGCGCCTCCATCTCGACGCCGGTGCGGTCGGCGGTCTTCACGGTCGCGGTGATCTCGACCGCGTCGTCCGCGACGGAGAGGTCCACCTTGACCCCGGAGACCGCGATCGGGTGGCAGAGCGGGATGAGGTCCGGGGTCTTCTTGGCGCCCATGATCCCGGCGATCCGGGCGACGGCGAGGGCGTCGCCCTTGGGCACGCCCTCGCCGCGCAGCAGCTCGACCACGCGCGGGGAGACCCGGACCCGGCCGGCCGCGACGGCGGTGCGCGCGGTGGTGGCCTTCCCCGAGACGTCGACCATCCGGGCCGCGCCCTGGTCGTCGACATGGGTCAGGCGGTCGCCGGGTGGTGAGGTGCTCACGGGTGCTCCAGAGGGGGCGCGCAGGTCGAATACCGCGCTACCGTACCCCCCGTCCCGGCCGGGGCGTGGGACGGGCCGTGTCCGCGAGACGGCCCGCCGCGCCGGCCGGTCAGCCGCCGAGCAGGACGACGTCCACCTCGCTGCCGGCGGGCAGCTCGGTGACGTCCTCGGGGACGGTGATCAGGCAGTCCGCCCGGGCCAGCGCGCCGACCAGGTGGGACCCGGCCCCGCCCACCGGCTCGACCACGCCGGCCGCGGCGTCGTACCGGCCGCGCAGGAACTGCCGGCGGCCCGCGGGCGAGCGCAGCGCCGACCGGCAGAGCCCCCGGACCACCGGACGGTGGACGTCGGCGGCGCCGAGCATGGTGCGGATCACCGGGCGGACGAACAGCTCGAAGGAGATGTAGGCGCTGACCGGGTTGCCGGGCAGGGCCATCAGCGGCACGCCGGAGCCGCCGGCCCCTGCGCCGCTCCCGGCGCCGATCCGGCCGAAACCCTGCGGCTTGCCGGGCTGCATCCGCAACCGGCGGAAGTCCACCCCGCCGTAGGACTCGAAGACCTCCTTGACCACGTCGTACGCGCCGACGCTGACGCCACCGCTGGTGACGATCAGGTCGGCCCGGCCGAGCTGGTCCTCCAGGACGGCGCGCAGCCGCGCCGCGTCGTCGGGCACGCCGCCGACGCGGTAGGCGATGGCGCCGGCGTCCCGCGCCGCGGCGGTGAGGGTGAAGCTGTTGGAGTCGGAGATCTGGCCGGGGCCGACCGGCTCGCCGGGCTGGACCAGCTCGCTGCCGGTGGAGAGGACCACCACGCGCGGGCGCGGGCGGACCTTCACGGTGGCCCGGCCGATCGCGGCGAGCAGGCCGAGCTGGGCGGGGCCGAGCCGGGTGCCGGACTCCAGCACCCGCGAGCCGGCGGCGACGTCGCTTCCGCGGCGGCGGATGTGGGCGCCCTCGGAGACCGGGCGCAGCACCCGGACCTCCTCGTCCTCGACGGCGGCGGCCATCGCGTCGGCGGCCTGCCCGCTGCCGGTGCCGCCGTCGGTCCACTCGACCGGGGCGACGGCCTGGGCGCCGGGCGGGACGGGGGCGCCGGTCATGATGCGGGCGGCCTGGCCGGGGCCGACCTTGGGCAGGTCGCCGGCGCCGGCCGCGATGTCCCCGACCACGGCGAGGACCGAGGGGTACTCGGCGGTGGCGCCGGCGGTGTCGGCGGTGCGGAGCGCGTAGCCGTCCATCGAGCTGTTGTCGAAGGGCGGCAGGTCGCCGTCGGCCAGGACGTCCTCGTCGAGCCGGCAGCCCTGGGCTTCGAGCAGCTGGAGCTCGATCGCGGGCAGCGGGCCGACGGCGGCCAGGACGTCGGCGAGGTGCTCGTCGACCGTCCAGAGGCCGCCGGAGCGAGCGGCCGGTGCCGGGTCCGCGGGTCCCCCGCAGCAGGCGGCGGGGGTGGTGTTGCCCTCCGTGGACCCGGTCATCGGCTCACTCGCTCTCTGTCGTAGGTCAGTCCTGGAGCTCGGAGGCGACGAACTCCCGGAGCCAGGAGCGGAACTCCGGGCCGAGGTCCTCGCGCTCGGAGGCCAGTCGGACGATAGCGCGCAGGTAGTCCGAGCGGTCACCGGTGTCGTAGCGGCGGCCCTTGAAGAGGACGCCGTGCACCTGGCCGCCGGTCTCCGGGGCGCGGGTGGTCAGCTCGCGCAGGGCGTCGGTGAGCTGGATCTCGCCGCCGCGGCCGGGCGGGGTCTCGCGCAGCACGTCGAAGACCGAGGGGTCGAGGACGTAGCGGCCGATGACGGCGTAGTTCGAGGGGGCCTCGGCGGTCTCGGGCTTCTCGACCAGGTCGGTCACCTGGAAGACGTCCTCGCCGAAGCCGTTGGCCTTGACGGCGGCGCAGCCGTAGAGGTGGATCTGGGAGGGGTCGACCTCCATCAGCGCGACGACCGAGCCGCCGAGCTCCTGCTGGACCTCGATCATGCGGGCGAGCAGCGGGTCGCGCGGGTCGATCAGGTCGTCACCGAGCAGGACGGCGAAGGGCTGGCCGGCGACGTGCTGCTCGGCGACCGAGACGGCGTGGCCGAGGCCCTTGGGGTCGCCCTGGCGGACGTAGTGCATGTTGGCCAGCTCGACGGACTCGCGGACCCGGCGCAGGCGGTCCTGGTCGCCCTTGCGGGCGAGCAGCTCCTCCAGCTCGTAGGCGCGGTCGAAGTGGTCCTCGAGAGCGCGCTTGTTGCGGCCGGTGACCATCAGTATGTCGGACAGCCCGGCGGCGGCGGCCTCCTCGACGACGTACTGGATCGCCGGCTTGTCGACGACCGGCAGCATCTCCTTCGGAGTGGCCTTGGTCGCCGGGAGGAAGCGGGTACCCAGTCCGGCGGCGGGGACCACGGCCTTGGTTACCGGCGGTCGAGAGCTGGTCGTCGTCATGCGTTTTACCTTACTAAGGCATGTTTACGCCTGGCCGAGCGCGGTGGACCGGTGGTGACAGCACGTTGCTGGGCCCGGCCACGATGGCAGGCAGAGGTGGGGTGACGGGAGAGGCGAGGGTGTCCTCACCGGCACAGGCCGACAGACTACCCGCCTTTCCCGAACGGTCGTGCTCGGCGGCGGGACCGCCGTGCGACCGCGGGCAGGACGTTCCGCGCCAGCAGTCCCCGCCGGCCGCCCGGGCCTCGGCCAGGGCCCGGTCGGCGGCCCGGAGCAGCACGGCGGCGTGCGTGCCGTCCTCCGGCAGCACCGCGACGCCGACGGCGGCGGTCAGCCCGTTGCCGTGCGGGCGACGGTCCTCGCGCGGGCCGGAGGACCAGTCCAGCAGCAGGTGGCGGCGGACCGACCAGACCAGCCGCTCGGCGACCTGCGCGGCGCCCTCCGCGCCGGTGTCCGGCAGCACGGCCATGAACTCCTCGCCGCTGTACCGGCCGAAGGTGTCCGAGCGGCGGATCTCCATGCCGAGCCGCTGGGCGAGGTCGCGCAGCACCGCGTTGGCCCGGGCCCGGCCGTGCTCGGCGACGACCGCCTCGAAGCCCGCGATCTCCAGCAGCAGCAGGGCCACCGGGCGCGGCCCGTCCTGCTGCTCGGCCTGCTCGGCGCGGCGGGCCCGCTCGATCTCCCCGTCCAGGGTGAGCTGGAGGTGCCGGTAGTTCCAGACGCCGGTGAGCGGGTCGCAGGAGGCGGTGCGCTCCAGCTCGGCGCAGCGGGCCTCCAGCCCGGCGACGCGCTCGCGCAGCCCGGCCTCGCGGGCGGCCGCGCCCCGGTCGCGGCGGCGCTGTCGCAGCCCGAGCGCGGTGGCGCCGGCCAGCGCGGGGGCACTCAGGACGGCCAGGGCCTGGACCAGCAGCGGGGTGGACATCGGGGTGCCTTCCGCATGTCAGGCTCTGGGCGTCGCCCGCACAGAGCTGGGGAGGATCGAGCCGTGGAGGATCCCATGCACAACGAGAAGAGCGCGCTGAGGACACGGCTGCTGTCGCAGCGGCGCGCACTGGCGCCGGAGGTCCGCGAGGCGGCCGCGGAGGAGCTGGCCGGGCACGCCGGGGAGCTGGCCGCGCCGGGTGCCACGGTGGCCGCCTACGTCTCGGTCGGCGCCGAGCCGGGCACCCGTCCGCTGCTGGACGCGCTGCTGGCGCGCGGGGTGCGGGTGCTGCTGCCGGTACTGCTGGCCGACAACGACCTGGACTGGGCCGCGTACGAGGGTCCCGGGGCGCTGGCCCCGGCCGGGCGCGGGCTGCTGGAGCCGGTCGGCGGCCGGCTCGGGCCGGAGGCGGTGACCGGGGCGGAGCTGGTGCTGCTGCCGGGCCTGGCGGTGGACCGGCAGGGGCTGCGGCTGGGCCGGGGCGGCGGCTCGTACGACCGGGTGCTGGCCCGGCTGGAGCGGGCCGGCGTACGGCCGCTGCTGGCGGTGCTGCTGTACGAGCACGAGCTGCTGGCGAGCGTGCCGGCCGAGCCGCACGACCTGCCGGTGGACGTGGCGCTCACGCCGTCGGGGCTGCACCGCCTCGGCGGGGACGCGCCGGGCCGGTAACGGCCGCGGCCCCGCCCTCCCCGGTGCGGGGTGGGCGGGGCCGCGGTCCTGCGGCGGGTCAGCCGGTGGTCAGCACCAGCTTGTTCTTGGCCGACTTCTCGACCGCGTCCGGCGAGAAGGCCCAGGTCAGCAGCTTGCCGTCGAGCCAGAGGTCGGTCTGGTCGTTGTAGTTGGGGTGGAAGGCGTGCCCGGAGGCGCCGCCGACGTTGATCCAGCGCGAGGCGTCGAGGTCGCTCATGTCGACCACCATCCGCATCGACGGGATCCAGTCCACCTCGTACCCGGCGGCCGCGTTCCAGCCGGCCGCGTCGACCGCCGCCGAACCGCCCGAGAGGCGGTAGGGGCCGCGGTTGAGCAGCTTGTGCACGACGCCGGAGGCGATCGACGAGTCGTCGGTCCCCATGGTCTGCTCGCGCAGCGTCAGCTTGTGCAGGCGGCCCCAGCTCCAGGTGGAGACGTCCTTGCTGAGCAGCGAGGTGAGGTCCTGACGGGCGTTCTTCATCGCCTCGGCGAGCAGGTTGTCCAGGCCCTTCTGCTCCTTGTGCTCCGAGTCGATGTACGTCCACCAGCCGCTGTCGGGCTTGTCCAGCTGCTGGCGCACCACCTCGGTCCAGCGGTCGCCGCCGTCCGGCTGGGCCTTGCCCGGGTCACGGGTGCCGCACTCGGTGACGATCTGGGTGCTGCTGTCCGGCTTGGTCGGGTCGGTCTGCCGGCGGACCAGCAGGCAGTTGTCCTTGGCCCGCAGGTCGGCCGGGAACTTCTGGCCGAAGGAGAGGCTGAGCAGCTGGCGCCAGACGCCGTTGTAGTAGGCGGCGGCGGCCGAGTCGGCGTCCTGGTGGTAGTTCCAGTCCTTCAGGAGGTCCTGCGCCTCGCGCACGTACGGGTCGTCGATCTGCACCTTGAGCAGCAGCGGGACCAGCTTCTTCGCGAGGATGCTGGTGTTGTCGAGCTGCATCTCCTGCATGTCGTCCGGCGAGATCCTGCCGTTGTTCTTGAGCTTGGCCTCGATCTGGTCGGTGATCTCCTTGGCCCGGGTGCCGTACTCCCAGTCCTTGGTCAGCAGGTACTTGTACGAGGGGTCGACCACGGCCTGGTTGGCGGTGACGATGTAGCCGGCCGGGGGGTTGTAGCTGTACGGCAGGGCGGTGAAGGGGATGGAGCCCTTCCACTGGTAGGCGGAGTCCCAGCCGGGGGCCGGGTAGGTGCCGTCGCCCTTGCCCCGCACGGGGATGTCGCCGGGGGCCTGGTAACCGATGACCTTGGAGTCGGCGTAGATCAGGTTCTGCGCGGGGACGGCGAAGTCCTTGGCGGCGGCCCGGAAGTCGTCCCAGCCCTTGGCGCGGTCCAGCTCGAAGACGGCGTCCATGGTCTTGCCGGGGCTGAGCGCCGTCCACTGCAGGGCGACGCCGTAGCCGCCGGTGCCGCGGTCGGGGGCGGCGGTGCCGTTCGGCGCGTACTTGCCGACGTTCTGCTGCTCGGTGCTCTGGTCGGAGATCAGCGGTGCGCCGGTCTGCGTGGTGCGGACGGTGATGGTGCGGTCCTCGCCGCCGGCGACCTTGATGGTCTCCTTGCGCAGCGCGAACTTCACCTCCTTGCCGTCCACCAGGTACGTCTCCGGGCCGGTGACCTTCTCCAGGAAGAGGTCGGTGACGTCGGCGCCGAGGTTGGTGAAACCCCAGGCGATGTCCTTGTTGTGGCCGATCACCACGCCCGGCATGCCGGCGAAGGTGAAGCCCGAGACGTCGTACTGGCAGGCGGCCGAGACGGTCCGGCAGTGCAGGCCCATCTGGTACCAGACCGAGGGCAGGCCGGGGCCGAGGTGCGGGTCGTTGGCCAGCAGCGGCTTGCCGGTCGTGGTGTGCGAACCGGCGACCGCCCAGGAGTTGGACCCGATGCCCTGGCCCTGTCGGCCGAGCAGCTGCGGCATCGCGTCGATCCGGTCGGTGACGTCCTTCAGCATCGCCTTGGTGGCAGCCGCACCCTGGGCGGCGGAACCGGTGCCGGGCGCGCCGGCGGCCGGGGCGGCGCCGTCGGCGGGGCGGTAGGTGTCGCCGCTGACGGTGCCGGTCCTCACGATCGTGCCGTTGCTCGCGTACGGGTACTCCGGGTACAGCTCGGCGATCTTCTCCGGGCTGAAGTCCTGGGCGAGCAGCGAGCGGTCGATCTCCTCCTGGAGGTTCCCGGAGAGGTTCCAGGCCATCGCCTTCAGCCAGGACACCGAGTCGACGGGCGTCCACTGCTCGGGCTTGTAGCCGCCGTTGACGACGCCGAGCAGCGTGTACTCCAGCGAGGCGCTCTGGCCGCCGGGGTGTTCGCCGAGCCAGGCGTTGACGCCGTCCGCGTAGGCCTGGAGGTACTTCTTGGTCTCCGGCGCGAGCTTCTCGTCGAACTCCTTCTGCGCCACCTGGCGCCAGCCCATGGTGCGGATGAAGGAGTCGGTCTCGACCTGGCCGTCGCCGAACATCTCGGAGAGGCGGCCGGCGGTGATGTGCCGCCGGACGTCCATCTCCCAGAAGCGGTCCTGGGCCTGGACGTAGCCCTGGGCCCGGAAGAGGTCCTCGCCGGTGTCGGCGTAGAGCTGGGGGATGCCGTTGGCGTCCCGCTTGACGTCGACCGGCGCGCTCAGGCCCGCCACCTTGACGCTGCCGTCGACCTCCGGGAACGACGCGCGGACCGCGGCCACCCCCCGGTAGCCGCCGTAGCCGGTGCCGGCCACCAGCAGCACGACCAGCACGATCACGATCAGACGGGCGCGCCGGAACTTCTTCGAGCGGGGCATCTGGGTCCTTGCGGTCCTCGACTGGGGAGCAGGTGGGCATGTCCAGGGCACTCGGCCATGACAGGGCACCACATTAGGCCGACTCGGCTGGCGGGCGTGCACGGGGGACGCCCACGGTGGGATCCGGGGAGGTCAGAGAACCGCAGGCGGGAGGCCGGTGGGAAAGGTGAAGCTAAAGATATGGCAAAATGTTAGACTGAGTAACGATCCGCAAGGGGAGCAATCGGCCTTCGCCGGCCCCGTCCCCCTTCCGGCCGTCGACTCCTCCGGCCTCACCGCCGCCAGACACCCCGCCCGCCCCCAGCCTGCCCGAGGTGCCCCTGCGTGAACGTCGACCACTTGAACCAGCTGCTCCTCGAGTTCTCCGTGATCCTGCTGGTCGCGGTGGTCGCCGTGCGCATCTCGACCCGGTCGGGACTGCCCAGCCTGCTGATCTACCTCGGCATCGGCGTCGCCCTCGGCCAGAACGGCCTCGGCGTCTCCTTCAACAACGCCGCCCTCACCCAGGTGCTCGGCTACGCCGCCCTAGTGGTGATCCTGGCCGAGGGCGGTCTCAAGACCAGCTGGCGCGAGGTGAGACCGGTGATGCCCGCCGCCACCGTGCTCGCCACCGTCGGCGTCGGGGTCAGCGTCTTCGTGACCGCCGCCGGCGCCCACTGGCTGGTCGGCCTCGACTGGCGGACCTCCATGCTGCTCGGCGCGATCGTCTCCTCGACCGACGCCGCGGCCGTCTTCTCCGTCCTGCGGATGGTGCCGCTGCCGCACCGGCTCACCGGCCTGCTGGAGGCGGAGTCCGGCTTCAACGACGCGCCCGTGGTCATCCTGGTCGTGGCCTTCGCCACCGCGGGCGAGCTGGACTCCTGGTACGTGCTGGTCGGCACGATCGTCGCCGAACTGGCGATCGGCGCGGCCGTCGGCTTCGCGGTCGGCAGGATCGGCGCGTTCGGGATCAAGCACGTCGCACTGCCGTCCTCCGGCCTCTACCCGATCGCGGTCATGGCGCTCACCGTGCTCGCCTACGCGGGCGGCGCACTGCTGCACGGCTCCGGCTTCCTCGCCGTCTACATCAGCGCCGTCATCCTCGGCAACGCCAAGCTGCCGCACGGACCGGCCGTCCGCGGCTTCGCCGACGGGCTGGCCTGGATCGGGCAGATCGGCATGTTCGTGCTGCTCGGCCTGCTCTGCGCCCCCGAGTCGATGGGCTCGGCCGTGGTGCCCGCGCTGGTGATCGGCGCGGTGCTGGTCTTCCTGGCGCGGCCGCTCTCGGTGGTGCTCACCCTCACGCCGTTCAGGCTCCCCGTGCGCGAACAGGCGCTGCTGAGCTGGGCCGGACTGCGCGGGGCGGTGCCCATCGTGCTGGCCACCATCCCGATGGTCGCGGGCGCCCCGATGGCCCAGGAAGTCTTCAACATCGTCTTCATCCTGGTCGTGGTGTTCACCCTGCTCCAGGGCCCCACCCTGCCCCTGGTGGCCAAGTGGCTGCGGATCGGCGAGGGCTCGATGGGACAGGACCTCGGCATCGAGTCCGCCCCGCTGGAGAAGCTGCACGGACACCTGCTCTCGGTGGCGCTGGCGCCTGACTCGAAGATGTCCGGCGTGGAGATCAGCGAGCTGCGGCTGCCGGCCGGGGCGGCGGTCACCCTGGTCGTCCGCGAGGGGAGCAGCTTCGTCCCGGACAAGGCGACCGTGCTGCGCGGCGGCGACGAGCTGCTGGTGGTCACCACCGACGAGGTGGGCGAGGCCGCGGAGCGGCGGCTGCGGGCCGTGGACAAGGGCGGCAAGCTCGCCGGGTGGCTGAACGGCCGGGGGCGCTGAGGGAGGCCGGGCGCGGGACCCGGGGGCGGCCGGGCAGGGGCCGGGCGGGACCCGGGGGCGGCCGGGCAGGGGCCGGGCGGGACCCGGGGGCAGCCGAGCAGGGGGGCTTGAAGTGGCTGAACGGACGCCCTGGCCTGCGACTTGAGGGGTTCGTCCGCCGTTTACCTTCAATTGGCAGGACAAATTTGGATGGACCCTGTATTGTGGAGGCAAGCGCGACATCTACGCGCGTATAAGTATGATGGACGAAACACCCCAGCATCTGCCTGAAGCAGAGTTGGCGCGACCGCTCGGCGGCCGCGGCCTGACCCCCGGCAACCACACCGGGCCGGCCCGGTAACTACCCCGGTCGACGCGCGAGAGGACGACTCTCGGCGCCGTCGGGGCCACCCCTTGCCCCTTCCGCGCTACCAGGCAGCAGGAAGGACCGACCGTGACGGCCCGCCGAACGGTCGACAACAGCGGCGTCCCCGTGGACGCCCCCTCCGACGCCGAGGCGCCCGCCCGCATCGGCTACGGCGCGCTGCTGCGCACCCCGGGCGCCTGGACGTTCCTGGCGCCCGCGTTCGCCGCGCGGCTCCCGTACGCCATGCTGAGCCTGGGCATCCTGCTGCTCGTCTTCGACACCCACGGCTCGTACGGCACCGCCGGCACCGTCGCGGCCGTCTCGGCCGTCGCCCAGGCCCTCGTCGGGCCGCAGACCGGCCGGCTGGCCGACCGGTACGGCCAGGCGGCCGTCCTGGTGCCGAGCGTGATCGTGCACGCGGTCTCGGTCGGCGTGCTGATCGCGCTGGCCCTCGGCCACGCCCCCGTCTGGGCCCTGCTGCTGGCGGCCGCCCCGGCGGGTGCCAGCGTGCCGCAGATCGGCGCGATGGTCCGCTCCCGCTGGGTCGCCAAGCTCTCCACCGAGGGCGCGCCCGCGGCCAAGCTGAACACCGCGTTCGCCTTCGAGTCGGTGACGGACGAGTTCACCTTCGTGATCGGCCCCGTGCTGGCCAGCGCCATCGCCACCTCGGTCAACCCCTCGGCCGGGCTGATCGCCGAGGCCGCGCTGACCGTCGCCGGCGGGCTCGCCTTCGCCGCCCAGCGCCGCACCGCCCCGGCCCGCCACCCGCACCAGCCGGGCGCCCGCCGGGTCTCCGCGCTGTCCTCGCCCGGCGTCCGTCTGCTGGCCGGCGCGTTCCTGGGTGTCGGCACGGTGTTCGGCGGGATGCAGGTCTCCGTCACCGCCTTCACCGAGTCCGTCGGCCAGCCCGGCGCCAACGGCACGGTCTACGGGATCTTCGCCGGCGGCTCGATGCTGGCCGGCGTGCTCTACGGCATGATCGCCTGGCGCCGCGCCGCCCGGCAGCGGATGCTGGCCAGCTACGCGCTGCTGGTGCTGGGCTGCTCGACGCTCTGGGCGATGCCCAACCTGGTCGCCCTGTCCGTCGCCGGCCTGGTCTGCGGCCTGGCCATCGCGCCGACCCTGATCACCGGGTACACCCTGGTCGAGACGCTGGTCGCGGACGGCGCCAAGACCGAGGCCTTCACCTGGCTGACCGGCGCCATCGGCCTCGGCCTGGCGACCGGTTCCACGGTGGCCGGGCGGCTGATCGACGGCCACGGGCCGTCGGCCGGGTTCCTGGTGCCGGTGGCCGGCGCCGGACTGGGCCTGGTCGCGCTGGTCGCCCTACGGCACCTGCTGGTCGCGCCGGGGGCGGCGAGCACCCCGGTGGTCGCCGCCGGTGGCGAGCGGCCCGTGGCGCGGCAGCTGGTCGGCGCGGCCGAGCGCTGAGCGGAGCGCGTACAGCACGCGTGCGGGGGGCGCCAGGCGGCGCCCCCCGTCTCATCTCACATTCGAGTCGCTGGACTGATCCAGCGGAATGCCGCATCATTGACCATCGTTAGCACTCATCAGGCGAGAGTGCCAGGAGGAAGACAAGTGCCCACGTACCAGTACCAGTGCACCGAGTGCGGCAACGGCCTGGAGGCGGTGCAGAAGTTCACCGACGAGGCGCTGACCACGTGCCCCGAATGCCAGGGACGGCTCCGCAAGGTCTTCTCGGCCGTGGGTGTGGTCTTCAAGGGTTCCGGCTTCTACCGGACCGACAGCCGCTCGTCCTCCAGCAGCTCGGTGGGCGCGGGTTCGTCCTCGTCGTCCTCGTCCTCGTCGGCAGCCCCGGCCTCGTCCTCGGGCGGCTCCGCCCCCGCGGCGAGCCCCGCCCCGGCGGCCGCGGCGAAGCCGGCCGGCTGATCCCAGGCTTTCGAAGGGCCCGTTGGCCCCGCTCCGGCGGGGTCGGCGGGCCCTTCGTCGTGCGGGGCCCGGGGGAACTGTGCGGGGCCCGGGGTGGTTTCCGTGCGGGGCCCGGGGTGGTTTCCGTGCGGGGCCCGGGGTGGTTTCCGTGCGGGGCCCGGGGGGGTGTGCGGGGCCCGGGGTGGTTCCGGTGCAGGTTTGGGATCGCATTCCCGGAGCCCCCGAATTCACCCGGGCGGGTGACGGAAGTTATCCACAACCCCGGGTTTTCCACAGACCTGGGGAAAGGACTTCCGCCGGGCTCGCTTGCGGCCCAGAGTGTGCGTCACGAGAAGCCGGTCCGCAGCGGGCCGGCGCCCTGCGACCACCGGCGGTGCTCATGACGACCACGAGCCTCCCCCCTCCGTTCCCGCTCCCCGCGCCCTCCGTCCCGCCCCGGCGGGAGGTGCCGTCGTTCCCGCCGATCCGGCGCGGGTCCGGCCGCCTCCACCGGCTCCGGCAGGCCTTCCGGCACCGGCCCGGGCTGCCGGCCCTGCTCCTGCTCACCGTGGCGGCGGCGCTGGCGTTCGGGCCCGCGCGGGCGGGCCTGCCACCGCCGGGCGCCGCACCCGTCCACCAAACGGGTTGTCAATCGGGGGCCACCGAAGATCACCTGTAACCGGACAACGACTTCGTCGTTCACGCGGCATGAAAGGCTTCAAGGAATTCCTGCTGCGGGGAAATGTCGTCGACCTCGCCGTCGCCGTGGTCATCGGCGCGGCTTTCACCAACATTGTCAACACCTTCGTCAAGGGCGTGATCAATCCGATCGTCGGCGTGTTCGGGGCCAAGGACCTGACCTCCTACAGCTCCTGCCTCAAGGGCCCCTGTGAGGTGAGCGCGACCGGGGAGGTGACGTCCGGCGTCCTCATCCTCTGGGGCTCGCTGCTGAGCGCGGCCCTGCAGTTCCTGATCACCGCGGCCGTCGTCTACTTCTGCCTGATCCTGCCCATGTCCAGGTTCACCGCCAAACGGAGGACCCTGGCCGAGGTCCAGGTGGAGGCGGAGGCCAAGGAGGTCGTCCTGCTCACCGAGATCCGCGACGCGCTGGTCATGTCCCAGCGCTGAGCCCTGGCAGCCCGGTGCGCGGCCGCGCGGAGGCGCCCTGCGCGCAGCGGCACGCCCCGGTCAGTCGCCGTGGTGCGGCGGGCGCTGGCTCAGGTACCAGTCCAGCCCCCGCCCACTGCTCTCCCCCGCTGCCGGGCGGTCGCCCCAGCCGCTGTCGGTGTCGTCCCGGGACTGCTGGTCCAGCGGGTCGCGGAAGACCAGGCGGGCCTTCGGCGCCGCTTGGGCGGAGACGCCGGACCCGTCGCCCGCGGCCGTCGTGGGGTCCGTGCCGTCCTGCACGGGCTTCTGCTCGGTCACCGGTCGGCCTCCGTCTTGCACGTTGTCCACTCCTCCAGCCTAGAAGCTCCCGGCACCGGGCCGGGCCCCGGAGCCGTCCCCGGCCCCGCGGCCGGGCCGCCGTCCGGGGACGCGTGGACCCCGGCGCGGAACGCTCCGCGCCGGGGCCCACGGCGGTGGCCGACGGCGGCCCGGGCGACGGTGGCCGAGGCCGCCGGGAGAACCCGTCAGGCGGCCTCGAAGCCGGCGTGGTCGGCGATCTTCTTCAGCTCGGCCAGCGCGTGCTTCTCGATCTGGCGGATCCGCTCGCGGGTCAGCCCGTGCTGCTTGCCGACCTCGGTCAGTGTCCGCTCCCGGCCGTCCTCCATCCCGTACCGGGACCGGATGATCGACGCCGTACGGTCGTCCAGCCGGCCGATCAGGTCGTCCAGCTCCTCGCGGCGGAGCATCACCATCACGGCGTCCTCCGGGGACGTCGCCCCGGTGTCCTCGACGAGGTCGCCGAACTGGGTCTCACCCTCGTCGTCGACCGACATGTTCAGGCTCACCGGGTCGCGCGCCCAGTCCAGCACGTCCTTGATCCGCGCCTCGGTGGTGTCCAGCTCGGCCGCGATCTCGGCCGGATCGGCCTCGCGGCCCAGCTCCTTGGACTTCTCGCGCTGCACCCGCCGGATCCGGCCGAGCTCCTCGACCAGGTGGACGGGCAGGCGGATCGTCCGCGACTGGTCGGCGATCGACCGGGTGATCGCCTGCCGGATCCACCAGGTCGCGTAGGTGGAGAACTTGAAGCCCTTCGCGTAGTCGAACTTCTCGACCGCCCGGACCAGCCCCGCATTGCCCTCCTGGATGAGGTCCAGGAGCGGGAGGCCGCTGCGCGGGTAACGCCGGGCGACGGCCACCACCAGGCGGAGGTTGGAGCGGATGAAGACGTCCTTGGCGCGTTCCGCGTCCTCGGCTATCGCCTCCAGCTCCTCGCGCTTCACGCCCTTGGGCAGCTCTCCCTCCTCCAGCAGGTGCTGTGCGTACACGCCGGCCTCGATCCGCAGTGAGAGCTCGACCTCCTCGGCGGCATCGAGCAGGGGCGTCCTGGCGATCTCGTCGAGGTACATACCGACCAGGTCACGATCGGCCTCAAGGTTGGTCGGGCGGGCCGCGCGAGTCCGGTCGGCCCTGTCGCGAACGACGGCACGGGTGGCCATGCTTGCTCCCTTTGCTGGTGCTGCCGAGGTTGCCTGCCTGCCCCGTCGGGGCGGGAAGGGCAAGAAGTGCGGGCCCCTCGGGGCTCACACGTAACGATCCAACGAACAGATTCCGGACAACATTCCCAAGTCGCTCAGATTCTTCCAGCGATGCAGTATCCTGCCGGTTTTCACCCCGGCGATGGACGGAGGGTGACCACTCCGGTACATCCGGTGCCAGTGGGGCGACCGGTTCGGAGCGGTACGCCCTCCGGAGCCCGGGCGGGGCGCCGCCGGGGTCGGCCCGGGAGCCGGCGCACGACTCCTCCGCCAACCCTCCACGCATCCCGCCCTCTCCTTCGTGAACCCCCGCAACACCGTCCGCGTTCCCGCACCACGGGGGATCCGCCCGCGCCCACGCCCCGGCGCACGCAGGTTCTCCGCACAAAAGATGCCAAATCGCTATCGGTCCAGCGCCCGCTCGGCACATCACACTGGGAAGGTGTCAGCCATGCACCTGACCAACAGCGCGCCGCCCGTCACCCCGCGTAACCGCCACCTCCGCTGGTGCGTGGCGCTGGCGGCCGGTTGCGCCCTGCTGTTCGGCGTCCTGGCGGCCCTGGTGCAGACCGGCTGGGAGCCGCTCGCCCGGCTCGACCACGCGTGGATCGACGGCATGCACCGCTACGCCCGGGAGAGCACCGCCTGGACGGCCTCGGTGCAGACGCTCTCCGACATCGGCGGCACGATCACCATGCGGACACTGCTCGGCCTCACGGCGGTCTGGCTCTGGCTGATCGGCGCCCGGGTGCTGGCCGGCTGGGTGGTGGCGCAGACCCTGGTCGGCTGGGGCATGCAGTGGCTGCTGAAGCTCTCCTTCGACCGCCAGCGGCCGTCCTTCCCGGATCCGGTCTCGCACGCCGGCGGCCCGGCCTTCCCCTCCGGGCACGCGATGGCCTCCACCATCACCTGCGCCGTCCTGGCCGGGCTGCTCTGGTCGCAGAGCCGGCGCGGCGGGCGGATCGCCGCCTGCACCGTCGCCGTGCTGACGGTGCTCACGATCGGCTGGACGAGGATCGCCCTCGGAGTGCACTGGCCGAGCGACGTGCTGGGCGGGTGGCTGGCCTCCGGGTTCGTGCTGGGCGCGGTCACCATCGGCGTCGAGCTCTGGCGGCCCGGCGCCCTCGCCCGGGACGTCCGGCGGGTCAACTGGCGGACCAGGCCGAGGGTCCAGCGCGTCCTGGTCTCCCCGCCCCGCCCCGCCCCCTACGACCCGCCCTTCGACGACGCCGCCGAGCGCCCGGACGGCGCGACCGGCTAGCACCGGCGGGACCGGCCCGGTCCCGCGCCGGCCGTGCACAGCCGCCCGGGACCCGGGAGCACCCGGCCCCGTCACGGCGCGTGCAGCGCGTCCACCACCGTCATCCGCCCCACCCGGCGGGCCGGCAGGACGGCCGCGGCGAGGCCGGTCAGCACGGTGAGCGCCAGGGCCGCGAGCACCAGGAGGACCGGCGGGCCGCCCACCGTGCCCAGGGTCGAGGTGACGGACCTGGCGGCCGCCCAGCCGTAGCCCAGGCCCAGGCCCGTGCCGACCAGGGCGCCGGCCAGCGCCAGCAGGAGTGCCTCCAGGGTGAGCATCCGGCGCAGCTGCTGCCGGGACATCCCGATCGCCCGGAGCATGCCGATCTCCCGGGCGCGCTCGTCGACGCCGAGCATCAGGGTGGCCGCGACGCCGAGCCCGGCGATCGCCACCGAGAAGGCGAGCAGGGCCATGCTGATCAGCATCATCCGGTCCAGCAGCGAGCGCAGGGTCTCGGCCTGCGCGGCCGTGTCGGTGACGGTGACCTGCGGCTGACCGTCCAGGGCCCGGTCCATCGCCTGCCGGGCGGCGAACCGGTCGGCACCGGCGGCGGGGCTGATCCAGAGCGTGGTGACGGCCGCCGCCGGGGCGAGCCGGTCCAGGGTGGCCGGGGTGACGAAGAGGACGGCCCCGTTCTGCAGCGTGAACGGCAGCCGGCTGCGGCCGGACTCGATCCGCAGGGTGGTGCCCGGTGCTCCCGCCGTGCCGGCGACCCGGTGCGCGCCGTGCTCGCCGTGTTCGCCGGGGCCGGCCGGACCGTCGTCGCCGAAGCCGCTGAGGGCGGAGCCGTCCGCCAGCGCCCGGGCCTGGCCGGCCCCGTCGGTGGCCGGGTTGACCAGGGCCGGGTCGGCCGCGGCCACCAGCGTGCTGCGGCCGTCGACCTCCAGTGCGGCCGAGCGGACGGGCGTGACGCCGAGCGTCCGCTCCCGCCCGAGCGCGGCGAGCGCCCCGGCCGGCAGCGGGGCTCCGCCGGGGGCGGTCACCGAGAAGACGCCCGGCTGGCGGGCCGAGACCGCCGGGACCAGGGAGTTGGAGGTGATCTCCAGCGCGGTGACCGCGCTCACCATCACCGTCACCCCGAGCAGCAGCGCGGATCCGGTGGCGCCGGTGCGCCCCGGGTTGAGCCGGAGCTGCCGGGTGGCGAGCCCGCCCGCCGTCCCGCAGAACCGCCGCACCGGTACGCCCAGCCCGGCGACGACGGCCGGGAGCAGCCGGTGGCAGAACCGCAGGACCCCGAAGAAGCTGCTGATCGCCCCCAGGGTGACCGCGAGCAGTGACAACGGCGGCCCGGTCGTCACCCCGGCCGCCAGCAGTCCGGCGCCCGCCGCCAGCAGCAGCACGGACAGCACCGTCGCGCGCACCCTGGCACCTCCGGTGGGGCCGGTGACGCCGCCGAGCGCCGCGACCGGCGGCACCGCCGAGGCCGCCTTCGCCGGGCCGCGCACGGCGAGCACCGTGAGCAGTACGCCGAACAGCCAGGCCAGGACGCAGGTCACCGGGGACGGCGTGAGCGAGAGGTGCACCGGCCCGAGGTCGGCGGTGCCGGCCAGCAGGGTGCCGGCGCCGCAGAGCCCCGCCCCGAGCAGGACCCCGGCGGCCGACGCGCCCGCCCCGAGCAGCAGCCCCTGGCGGCGGATGAGCCGCCGGACCTGGGCCCGGTCGGCGCCGACGCAGCGCAGCAGGGCGAGCCGGCGGGTCCGCTGGGCGAGCACGACGGAGAAGGTGTTGCCGACCACCATGCGGGCGACGGCGAGGGCGATCAGCACGAACGACAGCGCCGCGATCAGCACCACCCCGTAGAGCGTCCGGCTCTGCCGGGTCGCCTCGGCGACGGAGGCGTCGTGGGTGCGGACCTCGACCCCGCCGCCGAGGGCCTGCCCCAGCGCCTCGGCGGTCCGCGCGTGCGAGGTACCCGGGGCGAGGCGCAGGTCGAGCGAGGTGGTGGCGACCCCGGTCGCGTACTGCGCCACCGAGCCGTCCGGCACCGCGACGACCGGTCGTCCGGCGAAGCCGGGCGCGCCCCGGCCGTCCAGCGTCCCGGCCAGCCGCACGGTGCCGGTGGTGCCGTCCGCCCGGGTGAGCCGGACGTCCGAACCGGGCCGGGCGTCGACCCGGCGGGCGGTGTCGGCGTCGAGCAGCACCTCGCCCGGGCCGGCCGGCCACCGCCCGTCCTTGAGCAGCTGCCAGCGCAGCGCCGGGTCGGCCGCGACCGAGCTGATCACGGCCGCCTCGTCCAGCAGGCGCCCGGCGGGGGTCAGCACCCCGCCCCGGCCGGCCAGCCGCGCGGACACCGCGGCCACCCCGGGCACCTGCCGGGCCCGGTCGGCCGCCCCCGGCTCCAGCGGGCCCCGCGCCTCCGGCGCCGTCACCTGGACGTCGGCGGGGCCGACCTCGGCGGCGGCGCTCTGGCTGAAGGAGTCGACCAACGCCCCGCTGCCACTGACCGAGGCGATCAGGAAGGCCACCCCCAATGCGATCGCCGCTCCGGTGAGCGCCAGTTGCCGCAACTGCCCGCGCAACTCGGCCAGGGTGTATCGGTACGTCGTCATGGCCCCTCGGATCAACCGCCTGACCAGCCGTGATGCTCCGTCAGGATCATGATCGAGCCTAGGTTCGCCCCGACCCCGCCCCCATCGGCAGGACGTCGCGTTCCTGATCACCCCGGGAGCTGACGCCGCCCGCCGCCGCCTCCTCCTCCAGAGGTACGCGACCCTGACGAAAAAGCCCCGGACCGTGGTGGTCCGGGGCTTTTCCCTCGGGTCGTTCCTTCTGTGCCCCAGGCAGGATTCGAACCTGCGACACCGGCTTTAGGAGAGCCGTGCTCTATCCCCTGAGCTACTGAGGCGCACTCGGTGGACAGCGTACCGGATCGGCGGTGGGGCGGGTGTTGGGGTTTCCGCGGTACGCGGGCGGGTCCTGCGCCGGGTCGGCGTCCGGGAGGGCGGGAGCGGGGGGCGGCGCCCTGAGGGGCGACTGCCGACTGGGTGTCAGACGGCGTCCAGTAGCCTGCGAGGGACTGCCCGCACCCGTCCGATCACGAAGGCCCCCGATGAGACCAGCCGCCGCCCCGCACCCGGCTCTCCGCCTGCTCGGGCAGGTCTGGTTGTGGCCGGCGCTGGCCATGCTCTGCATCGGCGGGTACCGGCTCGGCACGCCGGAGCTCTGGCGGGACGAGGTGTCGACGTGGACCGCGGCCACCCGGCCGCTCGGCGACCTCTTCCGGCTGCTCCAGCACATCGACGCCAGCAACGGCGCCTACTACGTGCTGATGCACGGCTGGACCGCGGTGGCCGGCGACTCCATGATCGCGCTGCGGCTGCCGTCGGTGCTGGCGATGGCCGGCGCGGCGGCGTTCGTGGCACTCACCGCTCAGCGGCTGTTCGGCGGCCGGGTGGCGGCAGTCAGCGGCGGGCTGCTGTTCGCCGTGGTGCCGACGATCTCCCGGTACGCCCAGGAGGCCCGCTCGTACGCGCTGGTGACCTGCGCGATCGCCGCGGCGACCTGGCTGCTGCTGCGCGCGCTGGAGCGGCCGACCTGGAGGCGCTGGGCGCCGTACTGCGTGACGATGGCGGTGGCCGGGGCGGGCCACGTGATCTCGTTCAGCACCCTCGCCGGGCAGCTGGCGGTGGTGGCGGCGCACCTGTGGCGGGCCCGCGGCGCGGTGCGGCGGCGGGTGCTCTGGCAGTACCCGCTGGCGGTGGCCGTGGCGACGCTGCCGGTGCTGCCGGTGCTGCTGTTGGGCAGCCGGCAGTCCGGGCGGCAGCTGGGCTGGATCGGGAAGCCCGGCCTCCACACGCTGCAGCACTTCGGCGAGGCGCTGTTCGGCTCGGCCGGGGTGTTCCACGTCTTCGCCCTGCTCGCCCTGCTGGTACTGGTACTGCCCGGACGGCGGCTGCCCGCGGTGCAGCTGCTGCTGCTCGCGGTGCTGCCGGTGGCCTCCGTCTGGCTGGCGTCGCAGGGCAGCACCTCGTACTTCATCGACCGGTACCTGCTGTTCACGGTGCCGGCCTGGGCCGCGCTGGCCGGCGGCGGGGTGCGCGCGGTGTACACGACGGTGGCCGCGGCCGCACGGCGCAGCCGGACGCCGGGACAGGTCCGGGCCGCCGGGGTGCTGCTGGCGGTCGGGCTGCTCGCGGTGCCGGCGGCGGCGGCGCTGCCCACGCAGTCCGAGGTGCGGGACCCGGGCTCGCACTCCCTCTCCGAGGCGCCGTACCGGGCGGCCGCCGAGCTGATCGCGGCCGGCTACCGGCCCGGGGACGGCCTGGCGGCCCCGCTCGGCAACCAGAGCTGGGCGATGGTCGGACCGGGCGTCACCTACTACCTGCCGGAGGGCGTCCACCCCTACCCCGTCTTCGTCGAGCGCAGCGCGGAGCAGGCGGAGGACCTCTTCCCCTCCGCCTGTCCGCGGCCGGCCGAGTGCGTGGGGCAGGCGCAGCGGATATGGCTGCTGGTGCTCGGGGACACCGCCGAGCCACTGGCCGCGATGCCCGACGACCAGGCGCAGGCGCTCAAGGCCCGGTACGGCACACCGAGCCGGGTGACCCCCCTCGGCGGCGTGACGCTCGCCCTGCTGGACCGTTCCACCCGCTGACCTTCCGCCCTCACCGGCCGCGCGCCCGCCGCCCGGCGCCCGGCGCCCGCGCCGCGCCCGGGGCTGCCCGGATGCGGGCGCGCTCGGGCCGGGTGACCATGGAGCACGGCGTCCAGGGCACGCCCCTGCCCGCCCGCCCGTCCACGGCCGCGACTGCACCAGGAGGACGAGCCCGTGAGCGAGCAGCCGCCCGGGCGGATGGCCCGGCTGAAGGACCGGCTGAAGGACCGGTCACAGACGCTGGCCCGGCACGCCCGCGCGCTGCCCGAACAGGTGCCACTGGTCGGCCGGGCACTCGGCCAGCTGCTGCGGGTGAACCTGCTGGACAACGCCACCCGTTTGGCCGCCCAGGCCTTCCTGAGCGCGCTGCCGGCGCTCTTCGTGCTGGCGGTGTTCGCCCCGGCCGCGATCCGGGACGGCGTGGTGCACACGCTCCGCCAGGAGCTGGGGATCCAGGGATCGGCCCAGCAGTCGGTGCAGCAACTGCTGGAGAGCCACGAGGACCAGGAGTCCGAGTCCGGTTACGGGGCGATCGGCGTCCTGATGACGCTGCTGTCGGCGACCGCGCTGAGCCGGGCGATGCAGCGGGTCTGCGAGCGCTGCTGGGAGTTGCCCAAGTCCGGGACGCGGCTGGCGGCCTGGCGGTGGCTGGTCTGGCTGCTGGTCTGGCTGATCGCCCTGGTGCTCCAGAGCCCGATCCGGAGCGGGTTCGGCCTGGGCCTGTGGCTCGGGATCCCCCTGACCTTCCTCACCGCGGGCGGCATGTGGTGGTGGACGCAGCACCTGCTGCTGGCGGGCCGGGTGCGCTGGCTGCCGCTGTTGCCGGGGTCGCTGCTCTGCGGGGTGGCGGTGGTCGGCCTCGGGATCGCGTCGCGGATCTACCTGCCGGGGGCGATGTCGCGCAGTGTGAGCCAGTTCGGGCCCTACGGGGTGGTCTTCACCGGGCTCTCCTGGCTGATCGTGATGTTCACCGCGCTGACGCTGGCGATCTCGCTGGGGCGGGTGCTGTCCGAGGAACCGCCGCTCACCGAGTGGCTGGGCACCCGCACCGAACCGGGCCGCTGGGGCGGTGTCCGGCTGTAGGCCCCGCCCCGGGCGGGCGACTTCGGGCGGGCGACCGCAGCGGGCGGCTTCGGGCGGGCGGCCCCGTGTGATCTCGGGCGGTGACTTCGAGCGCACACCGGGCCGGGCATGAGAACGGGCATGAGAACGGAGTGGGAAGTCGGACCGGCCGACTTCCCACTCCGTTCGTGTTGTCCCTTCCGGCGACGACTCCGGTCAGAGCATCCGGGTCAGCCTGGAGAGGATGGACGGCGGGGCCAGGTCGGACTGGAGCAGGACCGGGACCTCCGTCTTGTTGTCACCCGCGCCCAGGCTCAGCGTGCCGACCTGGGTTCCGGCCTGGGCCTGGTGGCCGAGCTTCACCGGGTCCAGGGTGAGGGTGCCGGTGATGCCGGGGAACCCTGCCGCGACGAGATCCTTGCCTGCGACGACCGGGACCGTGCCGCCGAGGCCGTCCTCGACCCGGGCCACCACGTCGCCCTGCTTGGCGATGGTCTGCCCGGTCACCACGTTCTGCGCCGCCTGGATCTGCTTGCCGCTGACCTTCAGCACCGTCGGGAGGATCCCGTCGCTGGTCGCGGGGGAGGTGGCCTGCTGGCCCAGGGTGACGCCGAGGATCAGCCGCTTCACGCCGCCGACCTCCTTGTAGGCGGCCCACATCAGGCAGCCGCCGGCCGGGGTGCTGGAACCGGTCTTGACGCCGATGACCCCGTTCTTCGCGTTGATCAGGGTGTTGGTGTTGAAGATCTTCTGCCCGTTGAAGTTGGTGTCCGGGGTGGAGACGATCTGCCGGAAGATCTCGTTCTGCATCACCTGCTCGGCCAGCTTCAGCTGGTCCTTCGCGGTGCTCTTGGTGTCCGGGCTGTAACCGGCCGGGTCGGTGTAGACGGTGTTGTTCATGCCGAACTTGGCGGCGGTGTCGTTCATCTTCTTGACGAACGCGTCCTCCGAGCCGACGTCCCAGCGGGCCAGCAGCCGGGCCACGTTGTTGGCCGACGGCAGCATCAGCATCTCCAGCGCCTGGTACTGGGTGAGCTGCTGGCCCTCGGCCAGGGTGACCCTGGACTCGTCGCTGTTGCCGGACTCCTGGGCGGCCTGCTTGTCGACGGTGATCTTCGGGCCGCTCTCGCCCTTCTTCAGCGGGTGCGACTGGAGGATCAGGTAGGCGTTCATGACCTTGGTGACACTGGCGATCGAGGCCGGCGTCTCCGGGCCGGAGCTGCCGAGGCTGCCGACGCCGACCACCTCGGCGGCCGACTGGCCCTTGGCCGGCCAGGCGAGGTCCATCTGGTCGCCACCGAAGTTGAAACTGCCCGCGGCGGTCAGCTTCACCTTCGCGTCCGGCAGCGGGCGGAGCAGCTGGGCGACCACGACCGCGCCGAGTACGACGGCGAGGAAGACCGTCCAGATGGTGATCCGCTTGAGCGCGCGGCGCAGCGGCGAGACCGGGCGGGCGTTGAGCGCCGCCAGCACCTCCATCGCCTCGGCCGTCGTCGCCGGTCCGAGCATCGGCTCGGTGATGCTCAGCAGGTCGACCGGACCGGGTTCGGTGCCGACCGCCTCCGGGACGGCCGGCGGTGCGGGGGCGGGCAGCGGCTCCGGCTTCGGCAGCGGCGGGGCCGGCGGCACCGGCTGCGGGTCCGGGACGGGGAGCGGGGCGGGAGCGGGCGCCGGCCCGGGCTTCGGGGCGGGCGTGGGCTTCGGCAGCGGTTCCGGGCCGGGCGTCGGCTCCGGCTCGGGGACGGGCGCGGGCTCCGGGTGGGGCTCGGGCACCGGCTCGGGGACGGGGCCCGGCTCGGGCGTCGGCTCCGGCTCGGGGGGCTCGGGAACGGTGCCCGAGCCGGGGGCGGCGGGCTGCACGGGGGTCGCGGGGAGCGCGGCGGCGACGGGAAGCGCGGCGGCCTTCGCGGGGAGGGACTTCTCCAGCTTCTCGGCCTTCGCCGGCCCCGGCTTCTCGGACTGCTTGTCCGCCGGCTCCTGGGCGGGCTTCACGGCAGGCTTCTCCGCCGGCTTCTTGGCGGGCTTCACGGCAGGCTTCTCCGCCGGCTTCTTGGCCGGCTCGTCCAGCGCCTTCGCGGGTGCCTTCTCCGCTGCCTTCGCGGCCGGCTCTTCCGTCGCCTTCGCCGCTGCCTTCGCCGCTGCCTTCGCGGCCGGCTTCTCCGCCGGCTTCTCCGCCGGCTTCTCCGCCGACGCGGCGGTCCGAAGGGCGAGACGCGGGTCGGTTCCGGCCGGCCGTCCGGAGGCCCCGCCGGACGCGCCGCCCTTCACGGGGGCATCGCCGTCGGAATCGGCAGACCCTCCGTCAGCTGCGGACTCGTCACTCTTCGGGGCGGGCGAGGTCAGCTCCGGGGGGAGCCGCAGGGCCGTGGTCGCGTTGTCGACGGGCAGCCGGAGCATCGTGGTCACCGTGTCCACATCCCGGACCCGGAGCTGCACGGTGGAGCCGGCCTTCGCCGTCCCGGACGGTGCCTCGGCCGACCCGCCGTCAGCAGCGTCCGCCGCATCCACGGCGTCCACGGCGTCCGAGGCGTCGGCGTCGCCGGAAACATCGGCGGCACCGGCGGCGGCACCGGCCGCACCGGCTGCCTCCTGGACGCCGTCACCGTCCGCCGGACGCACCCGTTCCCCACCCCGCTCGCTCGCCCGCTCGCCGTCCCGCAGCACCCTGTCGGGGGACTCGCCCACGTAACCCAGCCTCCTCAACGACCGGCGGGGCACCGGCAGACCCGATTTCGGGAAGCCGACGCCCCGCCCCGTGTACCTGTACAGTCTCCGCCACCGACGGAGGTTCCGGCCGCCCACACCCCGCCCGACCGGCGGTTATTGCCGCCGCACGGCCGCACCGCGGCCCGTTCACCGGTCAGACGCCGGGCCTGGCGCCGCCGGTTCCCCGCCTCGTACGCAAGGTCACGATTCGGAGGCGTACTCGACAAGCCCGTGTGAGAGGCGTCACGCTGTTTCCCATCCACGCGGGGAGGCTTGGATGGGCAAGAGCCGCAGAACTATTCCCGAGGAACTCTTGCTGCTCGCCTTGGACCCGACCACGGGTACCACGGCGCAGCCGCAGACCCTCGACCTCGGACTTGCCGGGGCGCAGCTCGTCGAGCTGTCCCTGGCCGGACGGATCGTCCCGGAGGGCGACCGGATCGCCGTCGTGCTGCCAAGGCCGACCGGCGACCCGACACTGGACCACGCACTGGAGTTGCTGCGCCGACGCGGCAGTCCGGTCCGTGCCGCGCACTGGATCGGCGGGCCCCGGCTGGGGCTGCGGCAGACCTATCTGGCGCACCTGGAGAGGTGCGGCATGGTCACGGCCGTGCCGGGCCAGGTGTGCGGGGTGCTGCCGACGACGCGCTACCAGGCGTCCGACGACTGCACCAACGCCGCGATCAAACAGCGGCTGGACACCGCGATCCGCACCGGCGTGCCGCCGGACCCGCGGACCGCGGCGCTCGCCGCCCTGGCCCACTCGGTGGGCCTGGGCAAGCATCTGTACCCGGGCAACGAGGGCCGGTCCTCACGGTCGCGACTGCGCGACCTGATCCGGTACGACCCGCTCGGCGGGATGGTCGCGCACGCCGTGATGGACGTGCAGAACGGCCTTCCGTCGCAGCAGAACCGTTCACCCCAGGGAGGCAGCGGCACCCCTGCCGCCGCAGGCCGCCCCGGTCAGCGGGCGTCGGGCCGCGGCGGGGCCGCCGGCCGGGTCGTGGCGCCCCGCGTGGGCGTGCGCTGACACCGACCGGAACGAACGGGCGACACCGCAGGACCCGCGCCCGGGTCCTGCACAGCAGGATCCGCACCACATGACACGCACGGCTGGGCCCGCACCGCATGACACGCACGGCTGGGTCCGCACAGCTGGACCCGCACCGCAGGGCACGCACCGCAGGGCCCGTGCCACAGGCCGGGCCCGCACCACGGCACCGCAGCACGCACGGCACGGCACGGCAGCACGCGGCACGGCGCTCGCCGCACCGCTCACGCCGCCACCCGGCGGCGAGCAACCAGCAGCACGGAGGGGCGGTCGCCCGCGACGGAAGTCGCCGGGCGGCCGCCCCTCCGCCGTCCCCGGAGTCCGGCCGGACCGCTCCACGGAGCCGGGACCGGACCGCCCCGGCACGTGCCACCAGCACTTGTGCGGGCGTCGGCGGCGCCCGCACCACCACCGCAGAAGTACCGGATCGAGCCGCAGAGCCGCCTTACCACTCGTGGGTGCCCGCTGTCTCGCCGAAGCGCTTTTCCGATGATCTGTTCTACTGCGCTCCTGCGATTACCCGGCGCCGACCTGATCCAAGGTGACATGCTGCTCCAAGTCAGGGGGGTTGGTCCCAATTTCCACAGTGTTCCGAGGACTGCCGTTCCAACGATCACCAGAGGTCCGGCCGGAGGTCGACGTGTCCGCGAACATCAATCCCACCGTCCGTCGCAGGCGCCTGGGCTCCGAACTGCGCAAGCTGCGCGAGGGCCTGGCCATGACGGCGGAGGAGGTGGCCGGCCGGCTGATGGTCTCCCAGTCGAAGATCAGCCGGCTGGAGAACGGACGCCGCAGCATCAGCCAGCGCGACGTCCGCGACCTCTGCGACGTCTACAACGTGACCGACGAGGCGATGCGCGCCAGCCTGATGGAGATGGCCCGGGAGTCGCGGCAGCGCGGCTGGTGGCACGACTTCAACGACATGCCCACCCCCTACAGCGTCTACATCGGCCTGGAGGCCGAGGCCTCCTCGATCCGCGCCTACGAGTCCTCGTTCGTCCCCGGCCTGCTCCAGACCGAGCAGTACGCCCAGGCCGTGGTCGAGGGCACCCAGCCGGACACCGACGCGCTCGCCGTCCAGCGCCGGGTGCAGGTCCGGATGAAGCGCCAGGACCGCGTCAACGGCGAGAACCAGCTCGGCAGCCTCTGGACCGTCATAGACGAGGCGGTGCTGCGCCGCGAGGTCGGCAGCAAGGCCGTGATGGCCGATCAGCTGAAGCACATGCTGGAGCTGAGCCAGCGCCCCAACATCACCATCCAGGTGATCCCCTTCGAGCACGGCGCCCACCCCGGTATGACCGGGACATTCTCCCTGCTGGAGTTCCCGGAGTCAGCCGATTCCACGGTTGTCTACTTCGAAGGGGTGACGAGCGATCTCTACCTGGAGAAGGACGCGGACGTGCGCCGCTATACCAGTCTTTACGACCACCTGCGGGCGGCTGCGCTCGGGGTGGCCGAGAGCCGGTCACTGATAGCCAACATTGAAGAGGGATACCACGCATGAGCACCACCTTCGAGAACGGGACCGCCTGGCGCAAGAGCAGTCACAGTGGCGGCAACGGCGCCTGTGTGGAGATCGCCACGCCGGCCGCGGACGCTGTGGCGGTCCGGGACTCCAAGGATCCGCAGGGCCCTCAGCTGCACTTCTCCGCCGAGGCCTGGACGGCGTTCGCGTCCGCCGCCGGAGCAGGGGCGTTCGGCGACCTCTGATCCGCGTCCACCGTTCTCGACCGGCTGCCCGTGGCGGAGCCCGTCGCCTCCCCCGGCGGCGGACACCACCACGGGCAGCCGCGCGTCCGGGACACTCGACGCACCCGGGGCGTTCGAGGAAGCCAGTGCGGCCGAGGCGACCAGTGCAGCTCGGGCGACCAGTGCGGCCCAGGCGGCCGGACGATCAGCGCAGCACGGGGTAGCGCGCGGACCAGGCGGCGCCCTCCGCGGTGTCCGGGCCGTGCAGCTCGGACCCGTGCATCAGCTCCAGGACGAAGTCGTCGGCCAGCTCCAGCAGCGCCCCGCGCCCCTCCAGACCGGCCACCAGGCCGGGCGGCAGCGCGGTGTCCCCGTGCAGCACCCCGAGCAGGTTGCCGCAGATCGCGCCGGTGGAGTCGCTGTCCCCCGAGTGGTTCACCGCCAGCAGCAGGCCCGAGCGGATGTCGTGGGCGACCAGCGCGCAGTAGAGCCCGATCGCCAGCGCCTCCTCGGCGACCCAGCCCTCCCCCAGCGCCTCGACCCGCTCCGCGGACGGCTCCCCGGCCCGGACCGCGTCCAGCGCCGCCCGCAGCGCCGCCGTGGTCTCCTCGTGCGCCGGCCGCTCGGAGAGCAGTGCCAACGCCAGGTGGACGCCCTCCTCCAGGGTCCCGCCGCGGGCCGCGGTCTGGACGATCACCGCCAGCGCGCCGGCCGAGAGGTAGCCGGTGGGGTGGCCGTGGGTCAGCACCGAGCACTCCACCGCCAGCTGGAACACCAGGCTCGGCTCCCAGGTGGTGAGCAGCCCGAACGGCGCGGCCCGCATCACCGTGCCGCAGCCCTTGGAGTGCGGGTTCTTGGGCGCGTCCAGGGTGCCGAGGCGCTCGGCGTCCGGCCCGGAGAGGCCGGAGAGGCAGGCCTGGCCGGGGGCGCGCTGGGCGTACAGCCACTCCTCGCGGCCGAGCCAGCCGAGGTCGGCCCGCCGCTCGTCCGGACCCCAGTCCCGCTGGGTGGCGGACCAGCGCAGGTAGGCGAGGTGGAGGTCGGTGGGCGGGTGCCAGCTGCCGGTGTCCCGGCGGATGTGGGCGCGGATCAGCCCGTCGACGGTGAAGAGCACCATCTGGGTGTCGTCGGTGACCGCGCCGAGTCGCCCGTACGCGGGGACGTAGCCGGTGACGCCCTGCGGGCCGTGCACCGCCCGGATCTTCTCCAGCGACTCGAACTCGATGCCCGCGCCGAGCGCGTCACCGATCGCGCCGCCGAGCAGACAGCCCCGCACCCGGCTGCGGAAGTCCTGCTGCTGTGCGCGTGACCAGAGTGGCATCACGACGGGGCGCCTTTCGTCCGGGGAGCGGCGGCGCGACGGAAGCCGGTCGCGCGCCCTCGCACTGTATTCGAATGGCTGAACAAGTCGAGGGGTTCCCCGGAACACCAGTCTTCAACAGAATGTTGCTGCCGCGCCACGCGCCCGCCCCGGACCACCACCCCGCACTCCCCACCGTCCGGGGCCATGACCATCTCCCGCACCCGCCTGGCCACCGCACTCGCCCTGACCGGCGCGAGGGGCCGCCGAAGCGGGCCGACGGGCCGAGGCCGTCGAAGAGGGGCTGCCCGAGCGGGACAGCCGGGCCGTCACTCGCAGGTGTTGCCCCAGGTGTGGGGGCCGGACAGCACGTCCACGGCGTTGAACACCTCGCCGACGGCGAACAGCCCGGCGGCCACGGCCAGTACGCCCCCGGCGACCAGCAGGAGCGGACTCCGCGAGGACCGCACCGCGACCCACCCGGCCGCGACCGCGCCCGCGGCGCTCAGCAGGGGCGCCATCACCGCCGCGGCGACCGCCGGCCCGGCCAGGCTCCCCACCTTGGCGCAGTGCTGGAGCGGTCCCCCGATCTCACGGTGGTAGACGTCCCCCGCGTACGCCGCGAAGCCCCAGCCCAGCACCCCGGCGACCACCACCGCCGCGAGCACGCCCCACCGGCCGTTGCCGCCTCTGACCGCTGCCGTCCCCACCGCGTCCCCCGATCGTCGTGGCGGCCCGAGGCCCGGACCGCCACGACAGGGACGCCGGTTCCGGCGGTCCGGTTCCGGGACCGCCCGCCGGGCCGGCCCTCGGTTCAGTCGAGCACCGGCAGCAGCTCCGGCAGGTGTCCGTCCGAGGCCAGGGCCGCGGCCTGCCGCTCGGCGGGGACCTCGCCGTAGGTGGTGGTGCGCTGCCGGTGCGGCCGGCCCGCCGCCTCGGCGATCGCCTGGAGGTCCCGGACGGACTTGTAACTCCCGTACGCCGAACCGGCCATCCGCGAGATGGTCTCCTCCATCAGCGTGCCGCCCAGGTCGTTGGCGCCCGAGCGGAGCATCTCGGCCGCGCCCTCGGCCCCCAGCTTCACCCAGCTGGTCTGGATGTTGGGGATGTGCGGGTGCAGCAGCAGCCGGGCCATCGCCACCACCGCGCGGTTGTCCCGGGCGGTCGGCCCGGGCCGGGAGATGCCGGCCAGGTAGACCGGCGCGTTGGTGTGGATGAACGGCAGCGTCACGAACTCGGTGAAGCCGCCGGTCCGTTGCTGGATCCCGGCGAGCAGCCGCAGGTGCCCGAGCCAGTGCGCCGGGGTGTCCACGTGCCCGTACATCATGGTGGACGAGGAGCGGATGCCCAGCTCGTGCGCGGTGGTGACCACCTCGACCCAGGTGGCGGCCGGCAGCTTGCCCTTGGTGAGCACCCAGCGGACGTCGTCGTCCAGGATCTCGGCGGCGGTGCCCGGAATGGTGTCCAGGCCGGACGCCTTGGCCTCCTGGAGCCAGTCGCGGATGGAGAGCCCGGTCCGGGTAGCCCCGTTGACGACCTCCATCGGCGAGAAGGCGTGCACGTGGATGCCGGGAACCCGCTCCTTCACCGCCCGCGCGATGTCGAAGTAGGCGGTGCCGGGGAGGTCCGGGTGGATGCCGCCCTGCATGCAGACCTCGGTGGCGCCGACCTCCCAGGCCTGCGCGGCCCGGTCGGCCACCTGCTCCAGCGAGAGGGTGTACGCGTCCGCGTCGGTGCGGCGCTGGGCGAACGCGCAGAACCGGCAGCCGGTGTAGCAGACGTTGGTGAAGTTGATGTTCCGGGTGACGCAGTAGGTGACGTCGTCGCCGACCGCCGAGCGGCGCACGTCGTCGGCGATCCGGCAGAGCGCGTCCAGCGCCGGGCCGTCCGCGTGGAACAGGGCCAGCGCCTGGTCGTCGGTCAGCCTCACCGGGTCGTCGGCGGCCACCGCCAGGGCCTCCCGCAGGTCGCCGGCCAGCCGCTCGGGCGCGCCCTTGGCGAGCACCTGCTCGCGCAGCACCTCCCAGTCGCCGTAGACGTCCTCGAAGTCGGCCCGGCGGTCGCCGGTGCGGCCCTCGGAGTCGATGGCGGTGTGCAGGTCGGTCCGCCCGTACGAGGCCGGGAGGTCCTCCGGCTCCTGCCAGGGGAGCCCCCGGACGACCGCGTCCGGGCGGGCCAGGCCGGTCTCCGGGTCGGACAGCGCGCGGACGTGCGGCAGCACCCGCGGGTCCAGCCAGGGCTCGCCGTTGCGGACGTACTCGGGGTAGACGGCGAGGCGCTCGCGCAGCTCGAAACCGGCCGCCGCCGACTGCTCCGCCAGCCGGTCGATCTGCGGCCAGGGGCGCTCGGGGTTCACGTGGTCGGGCGTCAGCGGCGAGACCCCGCCCCAGTCGTCGATGCCGGCGCCGATCAGCCGCCGGTACTCGCCGTCCACCAGGTTCGGCGGCGCCTGGAGACAGGCCGACGGGCCCATGATGTGCCGGGCCACGGCGACGGTGGCGACCAGCTCGTCCAGCTCCGCGTCCGGCATGCCGCGCATCGCCGTGTCCGGCTTGGCGCGGAAGTTCTGCAGGATCAGCTCCTGGATGCCGTGGTAGGCCCGGGAGATCCGGCGCAGCGCGAACAGCGACTCCGCGCGCTCCTCGTAGGTCTCGCCGATGCCGATCAGCAGCCCGCTGGTGAAGGGGACGGAGCTGCGCCCGGCGTCCTCCAGCACCCGCAGCCTGACGGCCGGCTCCTTGTCGGGCGAGCCGTGGTGCGGGCCGCCGGGCTCGCTCCACAGACGGGTGGCGGTGGTCTCCAGCATCATTCCCATGGACGCCGAGACCGGCTTGAGCCGCTGGAAGTCCGTCCAGCTCAGCACCCCGGGGTTGAGGTGCGGCAGCAGGCCGGTCTCCTCCAGGATGCGGATCGACATCGCCCGGACGTACGCGATGGTGTCGTCGTAGCCGTGCGCGTCCAGCCACTCGCGGGCCTCGGGCCAGCGGTCCTCCGGCTTGTCACCGAGGGTGATCAGGGCTTCCTTGCAGCCGAGTTCGGCCCCGCGCCGGGCCACGTCCAGCACCTCGTCCGGGGACATGAACATCCCGTGCCCGGCCCGGCGCAGCTTGCCGGGGACGGTGGCGAAGGTGCAGTAGTGGCACTTGTCGCGGCAGAGCCGGGTGAGCGGGATGAAGACGCTCTTGGAGTAGGTGATGACACCGGCCCGGCCCGCCGCCTCCAGGCCCGCGTCGCGCACCCGGGCCGCGCTCGAACAGAGGTCCAGGAGGTCGTCGCCCCTGGCTTGGAGCAGGACCGCCGCCTCGGCCGCGTCCAGCGCGACACCGTCCCGGGCACGGCGCAGGGCGCGCCGCATCGCGTTCGCAGTCGGGGTGTTGGTTGCATCCATGGCGCGACCCTACGCCAGTTCTCGTACATCCGGAGGAGACAACCCTGAGGACGCATCAGGGTCGGCTGCGCCCGGAGGGCGACCCCTATCTGGCCCTGGAGGGCGATGACCCCGGCCGCCCGGCGCCGTGTAATGGAGGTGCAGAGGAAGTCGGTCACGGCTACGGAGGGGTAGGACACTCATGACGGACGACAGGGCGGCCGAGCGCGACGGGGAGGGCGCCGCGGTGCCGTACCGGGCCGGGCGGCGCACCGCGGTGCGGGTGGCGGTGCCGGTGGCGGTGGCGGCGGTGATCGCCGCGGGCGTGGGCCTGGTGCCGGCGCTCGCGGCCGACTCCCCGCCGGACCTGCCGGCGCTGACGGCGGAACAGGTGGTGGCGAAGGCGCTCGGCTCGCAGGCGCAGACGCTCTCGGGCACGGTCTCGGTCTCCGCGGACCTCGGGGTGCCGAGCGAGCTCCTCGGGGCCGGCGCCGGCCTCACGGCCGGTGGCGGAGGGGTCGGCTCGGGCGGTACCGGCGGCTCGAAGCCGTCCGCGGCCTCGCCGGAGGCCAAGCTGACGCAGCTGCTCGGCGGCGAGCACACCCTGCGGGTCGCCGTGGACGGCCCCGACCGCCAGCGGATCGGCCTGATCCAGCAGCTGGCCGGGTACGAGCTGGTCCACAACGGCGACCAGGTCTGGGCCTGGGACAGCACCAGCAACGAGGCCGTCCACCTGACGGCCCCGCAGGGCTCCCGTCCCGACGGGCTCGGCGGTGACGGGCACGGCGGCAAGCCGCCGCTGACCCAGGTGCCGGCCACCCCGCAGGAGGCCGCCCGCCAGTTCCTCGCGGCGGGCGCGGGCAGCACCACCGTCACCGTGGACGGCACGGCGACCGTCGCCGGGCAGAAGGCGTACCAGCTCAGCCTGAAGCCCACCCGGTCCGGCTCGACCATCGGCGAGGTGCGGATCGCGGTGGCCGCCGACAACGGCGTGCCGCTCGCGGTGCTGGTCAAGGGCACCGACGGCGGCAAGGTGTTCGACGTCCACTTCACCGAGGTGTCGTTCGCCAAGCCGGCCGCCAAGACCTTCGACTTCGCGGTGCCCAAGGGCGCCAAGGTGACGGAGCAGAAGGCTGGCGACGCCGGGAAGGCCCCGTCCCGGGAGGAGGCGGAGAAGGCCGCCGCCGGGCTGAACGTGGTCGGCGACGGCTGGACGGCCGTGCTGAGCGGCAAGCTGCCCACCGGCGACGTCTCCGTCCCGGCCGAGGGCGCGAAGGGCAGGCACGGCAAGGGCGGCGAGGCCCGGGTGCAGAACCCGCTGGCGCTGGTGAAGTCGCTCGGCAAGCCGGTCGAGGGCGGCTCGCTGATCAGCACCAAGGTGCTGAACGTGCTGGTCACCGACGACGGCCGGGTCTTCGCGGGCGCGGTGACGCTGCCGGTGCTGCAGAGTGCGGCCGGGGTGAAGTAAGTGACCCAGGCTCCTGTAACGGGGGACGTTACGGAGCCGGCCGGGGGCCGGGGCGCGGCTGCGCGCCCGGCCCCCGTGGCCGTTCCCGATGCTCCCGCCGTCTCCTCCGCTCCCTCCGCCTCCAGCGCCTCCTCCGCCTCCGCCGTTTCCTCCGCTTCTGCCGTTTCCTCCACTTCTGCCGCCTCCGCCGCGTCCACCGCGTCCGGCTCGGCCGGCTCGGCCGGTGGGCCGGTCTCCGGGTCCGACTACGTGATCAGGACCAGTGGCCTGACCAAGCGGTTCCGCGGCGGCCAGCTCGCCGTGGACGGGCTGGACCTGACGGTCCCGCGGGGCTCGGTCTTCGGCTTCCTCGGCCCCAACGGCTCCGGCAAGACCACCACCATCCGGATGCTGATGGGTCTGATCGCGCCCACCGCGGGCGTGGCCACCGTGCTCGGCGAACCGATGCCGCAGTCCGTCGGCACGGTGCTGCCCCGGGTCGGCGCGCTGATCGAGGGCCCTGCGCTGTACGGCTTCCTCTCCGGCCGGGACAACCTGGCCCGGTTCGACGCGGCCGATCCGACCGCCGACCCGCGCACCCGCCGGCAACGGGTGGCCGAGGCCCTGGAGCGGGTCGGCCTGACGGCCGCCGCGGGCAAGAAGGCCCGGGCCTACTCGCTGGGCATGAAGCAGCGGCTCGGACTCGCCTCGGCGCTGCTCCAGCCCCGCGAGCTGCTGGTGCTCGACGAGCCGACCAACGGCCTCGACCCGCAGGGCATGCGGGAGATCCGGGCCCTCGTCCGGGAGGTCGCGGCCGAGGGCACGACGGTCTTCCTCTCCTCGCACCTGCTGGACGAGATCGAGCAGGTCTGCACCCACGCCGCGGTGATGTCGCGCGGCCGGCTGCTGGTGCAGGGCACCGTCGCCGAACTGGCCGCCCGGGCGCAGGGCCGGCTGGTGGTCCGCACACCGGACGTGGCGCAGGCCGCCGAGGTGCTGGCCGCACACCACGTCGCCGGACTGCAGAAGGGCGAAGGCCGGGTGGACGGCGGGCTGGACGCGCCGGCCGACGACGTCCTGCCCGGGATCTGTGCGGCACTGGTCGCGGCCGGGGTGCGGGTGCACGGCTTCGGTGTGGAACGGGGCACGTTGGAGGACGCCTTCGTGGCGCTGACCGGGGAGGGATTCGATGTCGCAGGCTGAGGCGACGGGGGTGGTGACCCCCCGGGCGGCCGGGCGCCGGCCGCAGACGGCGGCCGGGTTCCTCGCGCTGTTCCGCAGCGAACTGCTGCTGACCTTCCGCCGGGTGCGGACCATGGTGCTGCTCGGCATCCTGGCCGTGCTGCCGGTCCTGATCGGCGTGGTCGTCAAGATCGAGACGGACGGCCCGAGCAGGGGCGAGGGCCCGGCGTTCATCGCCCAGGTGACGCAGAACGGCCTGTTCCTGGTCTTCACCGCGCTCGCGGTGTCGCTGCCGGTCTTCCTTCCGATGACCGTCGGCGTGGTCGCCGGGGACTCGGTGGCCGGCGAGTCGGCCGGCGGAACGCTGCGCTACCTGCTGGTCGCACCGGCCGGGCGGACCAGGCTGCTGGCCGCCAAGTTCACCGCCGGGCTGGCGTTCTGCCTGGCCGCGACCCTGACCGTCGCCCTGGCGGCGCTGGCCACCGGCGCGGCGCTGTTCCCGATGGGAGAGGTCACGCTGGTCTCCGGGGAGACCATCGGGGTCGGCCCGGCCCTGCTGCGGGCGGTGCTGGTCGCCGTCGTGGTGGCCGCCTCGCTGGCCGGGCTGGTCGCGATCGGGCTCTTCATCTCGACGCTCACCGGCAGCGGCATCGCGGCGATGGCCGCCACCGTCGGCCTGGTGATCACCGTCCAGATCCTGGACAGCTTCCCGCAGCTGCACGCGATCCAGCCGTTCCTCTTCGCCCACCACTGGCTGAGCTTCGGGGACCTGCTGCGCGAACCGATGTACTGGGACAACGTGCTGAAGAACCTGGGGCTCCAGGGTGCGTACGTCGCGGTCTTCGGTTCGGCGGCGTGGTCCCGTTTCACGAGCCGGGACATCACGGCCTGAGGGCCCACCACCGGTCGGCAGGGTGCCACCGGCCGGCGGGCGACGGGGTGTCACCGGCCGGTCGGCGGGCGGGCAGTCGGCAGTCGGCAGTCGCCGCCGGGGCGGCACCGGCGCGCCGGTGTCAGCGGGCGGTGGCGGTGGCTTCGGCCGGGGCCGTGGCGTCGGCCGGGGCCGTGGCGTCGGCCGGGGCCGTGGCGTCGGCCGGGGCCGTCCGGGCCAGGGCGGCCGCCCGCTCCACGCGGTCGGCCCGTACCCGGCGCAGCGCGTCCCAGGTGAGCAGCGCCAGCGCCGCCCAGACCAGGGCGAAGCCGGCCCAGCGGGCGGGCGGCATGGACTCGTGGAAGACCGCGACGCCGATCAGGAACTGGAACACCGGCGCCAGGTACTGCAGCAGCCCGAGCACGGTGAGCGGCACCCGGACGGCCGCCGCGCCGAAGAAGAGCAGCGGGATCGCGGTGATCACCCCGCTGAGCATCAGCAGCCCCGAGTGCCCCCAGCCGTACGAACCGGCCACGGTGTGCCCGAAGGTGCCGCGGCCGCTGACCTCCAGGTAGATCAGGTAGCCGAGGGCGAAGGGGAACATGAAGGCGCTCTCGGCCGCCAGGCTCTCCAGCCCGCTCAGCCCGACCTTCTTCTTCAGCAGCCCGTAGGTGGCGAAGGAGAACGCCAGGGTCAGCGCGATCCACGGCAGCCGGCCGTACCCGACCGTCAGCACCACCACGGCGAGGGCTCCGACCCCGACGGCCGCCCACTGCGCGGGCCGCAGCCGCTCCTTCAGCATCAGCACGCCGAACCCGATGGTGACCAGCGGGTTGATGAAGTAGCCGAGGCTGGTCTCCACGACGTGCCCGGCGTTGACGCCCCAGATGTAGACGCCCCAGTTGACCGAGATCACGGCGGCGGCCCCGCCCAGCATCGCGAGGCGGCGCGGCTGGCGCAGCAGCGGGCGTATCCAGCCCCAGTGCCGCTGGACCAGCAGCAGCAGCGCCACGGAGACCAGCGACCAGACCATCCGGTTGGCCAGGATGTCGTCGGCGGCGCCGGGCTCCAGCAGCGGCCAGAACAGGGGGAAGAGCCCCCAGATCCCGTACGCGGCCATGCCGAACCAGAGCCCTCTGCCGGCCTCCTGCTGGGTTGTCTCTGGCATTGACGGCCTGCCCTCCGCGCGCACGTGTGTCGAGGCGACGGTAGCGGGCGAAGGGCAGGATGTCATCTCCGTATTCGGTTTTTGGTCATGACAGGGGCGGACCGGGGACCGCGGAACGGGCGGACCGGGAGCCGCCGGGACGGGCGGTCCGGGGCCCTCAGGCGCTCAGCGCGGCGCGCACGCTCTCGGCCAGCGGGCCGGTCGGACGGCCGATCAGCCGGGCCAGGTCGCCGGGGGTGCCGGCCAGCTCGCCGCGCGCGATGCCCGCGTCCACGTCCACCAGGGCCTCGGCGAAGGCCTCCGGCAGGCCCGCGCCGACCAGCACCTCGCGGTGCTCGGCCGGGGTCACCTCGCGGTGCTCGACCGGCCGGCCCGAGACCCGCGCCAGCTCGGCGGCCAGCTCCGGCAGGCTCCACGCGGCGTCGCCGCTCAGCTCGTACACGGTGTCCGCGTGACCGCTCACGTCGCCCTCGCCGAGCAGCACCGCGACCGCGGCGTCGGCGTAGTCGCTGCGCGGGGCACTGGCCACCCGGCCCTCGCCCGCACTGCCGATCACGACGCCGCGGGCCACCGTGCCGGCGGCGTCGCCCAGGTAGTTCTCGGTGTACCAGCCGTTGCGGAGGAAGGAGTAGGGGACGCCGGACTCGCGGATCGCCGCCTCGGTCGCCTTGTGCTCGTCCGCGAGCCGGAACGTGGCCGCACCCGGCGCGCTGGTGTACGCGAGCAGCGCGACCCCGGCGGCACGTGCCGCCTCGACCACCGCGGTGTGCTGCGGGATCCGGCGGCCGACCTCGCTGCCCGAGATCAGCAGCACGCGGTCACCCGCAGCGAAGGCACCGGCCAGGCTCTCCGGGCGGTCGTAGTCGACCTCGCGAACGGTCACGCCTCGGGCGGCCAGGTCGGCGGCCTTCGCGGCGGAGCGGACGGCGACCGCCACCTCGCCCGCGGGGACCTTGGCCAGCAGGCCCTCGACGACCAGGCGGCCGAGCTGTCCAGTGGCTCCGGTGACGACGTACATGGTGTGCTCCCTCGTGGTTGGTGTCCTTGTTGACCTCGCAACTAACCCTAGGGACAGCACTAACTATCCGAAAGTACGCACTTCAAAGTAGGGTACTGACATGGAGGTAATGAGCAAGGCCAAGCCCGTCGGCGAACTGCCCCCGCCGGACGTCTTCGACCGCATGTGCCCCTCGCGCGGGGTACTGGAACACGTCACCACCCGCTGGGGCGTCCTGGTGCTCGGGGCGCTGAACGAGCGCGGCTACCGCTTCAGCGAGCTGCGACGCAGGGTCGCGGGGGTGAGCGAGAAGATGCTCGCGCAGACCCTCCAGACCCTGGAGCGCGACGGCTTCGTGCTGCGCGAGGCCCATCCGGTCATCCCGCCCCGGGTCGACTACAGCCTCACCCCGCTGGGCCGGGAGGCCGCGCAGCTGGTCGCCGCACTCGCCCACTGGTCCGAGGCGCGCGTGCCCGCCGTGCTGACGGCCCGCGCCGAGTACGACGCCCGGCCGGGCCGCTGAGGAGGCGCCCCGCGGGCGACCGGGCGGGGCAGGCCGCCGACGGGACGCCCCTCGGGAGGCACCGCGGAAGGCGCCGCGCGGGAGGTCGGCCCCGGGAGTTCGGACGAGCGGCCGGACGAGCGGGCGAGCAGGCGTTTTATGCAGACCGGTCTACCTATGTAGACCGGTCTGCATATACCGATCGGTCTACAGATTCACTCGCGCCGCGGACGCACGCAGCGGGCTCGCGCGCCGGGCACCAGCCCACGCCCCAGGCACAGCCCACGCCGCAGGCCCAGCGGGCACACCGCACACAGAAATATGCAGACCGGTCGACTTATTCGCCCCGCGCCGCGATCAGCGCCGCGAAGCCGTCCAGCACCCGGGCGAGGCCGAACGCGTACGCGTGATCCGGGCTGTAGGCGCCGCCGTGGGCCTCGCCGGCCGCGGCGCCGACGCGAGCGGCGACCGGGTAGCGCTCGGGGTCGAACACGCGGGCCAGCAGGTCGGCATTGGCGGCCCACCACTGCGCATCGCTCATCGCGCTGTCCTGCTCGGCGGCACGCTCGTCGGCCGCCATCAGGGCACAGGTCCGCACGAAACCCAGCAGGTGGGTGAGGGCCGAGTCCAGCTCGACGTCCGGCAGGCCGGTCCCCTCCAGGGCCCGCAGCTCGTACTCGTACTTGGCCATCACCCCCGGCCCCAACGGCGGACGGCTGGTGGACACGCCCGCCACCCAGGGGTGCGCCCGGTGGAGCGCACGGTTGTCGTCGGCCACGGCGGTGACCCGGGCGCGCCAGCCCTCGTCGGCGGGGGCGGTACGCGGCATGGTCGCGTAGACGGTGTCCAGCATCAGGTCCAGCAGCTCGGCCTTGCCCGGCACGTAGGTGTAGAGCGCCATCGGGGAGACGCCGAGCTCCTGGGCGACGCGCCGCATGGTCACGGCATCCACGCCCTCGGCATCGGCCAGTGCGATCGCCACGGCGGCGATCTCCGCCGGCGACTTCGCCTGTCGTGGCCCCCGCCGACCCGGCTTCTCCTCCGCCGACACGCCCCAGAGCAGCGCCAGTGTGCGCGCCGGGTCTCCTGCACTGCTGCGCTCACTCGCCATGGGGAGATCCTTTCACGCCCCCGCCCACTACCGTCGGCCCATGACCACCCCCGACCCCGGCCCGGCGACCGCCCCGGCGGCCGACCCCGCGGCCGGCCCCACGACCAGCCCCGCGACCGGCCTCACCCCCGAACCACTCCCCGGCACCGACGCGCCGGAGGTGCTGCGCCCCCGGGTCACCTGCCGCCGCTGCCACCGGCCGCTGCACGATCCCGAGTCCCGGATGCTGCGCCTCGGCCCGGAGTGCCGGGACCCGTCCGAGCGCGTGGCCCGCCACGAGGTGGAGCAGGACACGCTGCCGGGGATGGACGGCCCCTGAGGCAACCGCCTCCCCACCGGGAACCCCGAAGTCCACCGAGATTCCTGAAGTCCGCCGGGAACCCCGAAGTCCACCCGGAACCCCGAAGTGACGTGCGCCACATCCGGAAACGCGCGATGAGGGCGGCCGCATGTAGGAGGGACGACAGGAAAGCAGGAAAGGACGTCTCGGTGGGGGAAGCACCTGCGGGTTACCTGGAGTTCGCGCATGCCGCCGGCGGCCGGCTGTTCCGCACGGCGTGCCTGCTCACCGGGGACTGGCACCAGGCCGAGGACCTGGTGCAGGAGACGCTCGCCAAGATGTACCGGTCCTGGCGGAAGATCAACCACGACCGGCCGCCGGTGGCCTACGCGCACACCGTCCTGGTCCGAACGTACCTGGCGCAACGTCGGCGGCTGAGCTTCTGGGAGCGCGTCAGCGACCGGCTGGACGACACGGCCGAGGCCCGTGCCGACCAGGCCGACCTGCGGCTGACGCTCCTGGACGGGCTGGCGCGCCTGTCCGCCGCCGACCGGGCCGTGCTGGTGCTGCGTTACTGGGAGGACCGGTCGGTCGAGGAGACCGCGCAGATCCTCAAGATTCCTCCCACGACCGTCCGCACCCGTAGCCTGCGTGCGCTGCGCAGGCTGCGCGGGCTGCTCGGCGACGAGCTGGCCGACGTGTCGGCGGGTTAGCCCCGCGCTCCTGCCGAGCCGCCGCCCCTGGTGGGCCGAGGCGGCGGTACCCCTTGGATGAACTTGGATGAACGGAGTCATCCCGTGTCCGCGGACGAGAAGCTGGAACATGAGTTGGGACGCGCCATGGCCCACGGCCTGGACCGCGCGGCGGCCCGGTTCGCGCCGCCCCCGCACGATCTGGTGCTGCGGTCGGCGGAGCGGGGCGAGCGCCGGCACCGCCGGGCCCGGGCCGCGCGGTTGACGGGTGTGGTGGCGTTCGTGGCGGTCCTGGGCGTCGGCGCCGCCCTGTTGCACGGCGCCGACCGGACGCCCCCGACCCCGGTGCAGCAGGCCGCCCAGTCCTCCACCCCCGCCCAGCCCTCCACCCTCGCCCAGCCCTCCGCCGGCGCGTCGCCCTCCAGCGGCGCCCCGTCCGCCACCGACGCACCCCCGGCTGCGAAGCCGTCCGACCTCCGGGCGCTGCTGGTCACGATGCTTTCCGGCCGGGGGAAGGCGACCGGGGGCTCGGAGAACGGCCCCGAGTACGCCACCGCACTGCTCGACGACGGCCGGGGCAAGGGGCTGGTCACGATCACCGTGCAGAGCGGGGTGACGGACCAGGTGAAGGACCGCATGAACTGCGACCGTGCGCCGGTGGGGTGCCAGACGGTGACCACGGCCGACGGCACCGTCGTGAAGTCCTACGAGGCGTCGGCCGGCGCGACCGGCGAGGTCCGGTGCAACACGGTCGACACGCTGCGCCCGAACGGCAGCCGGGTGGTGGCCGGCGCCTGCGACGCGGCCTCCGACCTGGGCCCGCGGACCCGGACCAAGCCGGTGCTCGACCTCGAAGGGGTGAAGGCCGTCGCGTTGGATCCGCGCTGGGTGTCCGGCCCCGGAGGCTCGTCGGCCGGGCCCGGGCGGCACTGACCGGACGCCCTCCCCCGCGTGGGCCGCGCCCCCGGCCTCGCCGGCCGCTGCGACCAGGGCGGTGGGACCAGGGCGGCGCGACCAGGGCGGTGTGGCCAGGCGGTGCGACCCAGGCGGTGCGACCCAGGCTGCTCCAACTCACCGGAGCCCCAGGCCAACGCGACCAGGCCGCTGCGGCTCCGGGGCCACCCGGCCGGCGCAACCGGCCCGGTGCGGCTAACCGACCAGGCGCCGGCGCCAGTCCAGCGGGGTGACGGTGATGGCCCGGCCGGGGTCGCGGTCCCACTCGGTGCGGAGGCCGACGGCTTCGACGGCGGCCACGACCTCCTCGCCGACGGCCCTGGTGGTCCCGGACGAGCCGTCGAAGCCCCCGTAGAGCAGCATCAGTCCGTGGCCGGCCGCGGCGGAGTCCGTGCACTGGCTGTGGAAGTAGACGAAGCCGCGGGCGTCGGGCCCGCCTTCGGCGCCGATCTCGGCCTCGCCACAGCTGCGACAGCAGGTGAAGTTCTCGCGGGCGGTGATGCCGGCCTCCTGGAGGGCGGCGAACGCGCGGCTGAGCCGCTCGGGGTCGGTCTCGCCCTGCCAGGCGGCCTGTTCCGCGACGCGCTCCAGCCAGAGCCGGTCGGCCAGCACCCGCGCCTGCTCGCGCGAGACGGGCCGGCGGTCGCCGGAGACGAGGTACTCCTCGGCGTGCTCGGCCAGTTGGTCACGGGAGGCATAGCCACCGGCCAGCATCTCGCGGACGCTCTTCTCCAGTTCCCCGCGCTCGTCCTCGTCCAGGTCGAGCGGCGGCACCTCAGGGGTGGGGCCCAGGTCCAGCGGCGACCAGACCAGGCCGGTGTCCCAGCCGTCCTCCTGGCGGGCCCAGCCGGTCAGCGCCGCGATCACGGCCTCGGAGCCTTCGACCCTGGTCTCGAAGTGCCGGTCGGCGCCCCCGTCGCGGTGCTCCAGCGTGAAGACACCGTCGGCCTCCTCCCAGACCTGGGCGAAGACGTCGGGAAGGTCCGGGACGCGCTGGAGCACCAGGAACCGGTCACCGTTGCCGTCGAGCCGCCGGACCAGCCCGGCCAGCTCCTCGGCGGTCACGCGGACCTGCCGGCCCGGCTTCTCCGTCTTCACCGCGATCTCAAGCATGCGCAGACTCTGGCACACCCGTCCGACAGGAGACCTCCCGGGAAGGGCCGCGCCCCGGCCTCGCCGGGCCGCGGCCTCACGCAGAAGGGCGGCGACCGGCACCGTGCGGTGCAGGGCGTCGCCCTTCTGCCGGACCGGCGGAGGCCTAGCGGTTGCGGATCGCCGCCGCCAGTTCGCCGATGCCGTGCTCCTTCAGCACGCCGTAGTGGTCTCCGGCCAGTTCGACCACGGTCGGCGGGCGCGCGGACCAGCCGGTGTGCCCGTCGATGAACGAGTAGTCGTCCCCCGAGGCCTTGAAGACGGTCACCGGCGCGTCCAGCCGCCGCTCGGCCAGCTCACGGAAGGTGTACTCGAACTCGTAGGTCTCGCCCACGATTCGGGTGATCCGCCGGATCATCTCCTCGTCCAGCTCCGGGAGGAGACGATGGACGAAGGCCACGAAGCCGTCCTCGTCCTCCACTTCGGCCAGGCAGCGCTCCAGTTCGGGGCTCCTGACGGCACTGGCGAAGACGGAGAACAGGATCGTCAGGTACGCCGGGTTGCGGTACGACGCCTCCCGCCCGTAGCGCCGGCCGTCGGCCTGGCGGACCTTCGGGTTGGCCGGGCAGATCAGCAGCACCTCCGTCACCCGCTCCCCGGCGCTCTCCAACTGCCAGGCCGCCTCGAACGCGACCCGGGCGCCGAAGGAGTAGCCCCAGAGCGTGTACGGCCCCTCGGGCTGCACCCGCCGGATCTCGGCGACGTCGGCGGCGGCCATCTCCCGGATGGTCGGGTACGGCTCCTCGCCGGCGTTGATGCCGTGTGCCTGGATCCCGTAGAACGCGCGCCCGTCGCCCGCCTCGCGTCCCAGCAGGCGCAGGTTCATCGGGTAGCCGCCGAGGCCCGGCCAGCAGAACACCGGACGGTCCGCGCTGCCGGGGTGCAGCGGCACCAACCGCGAGCTCGGCCCGCCGGCCCCGTCGCCGCCCGCCCGGGCGCCCTCCACGGCGCCCTCGATCCGCGCGGCCAGGTCGGCCAGCTTGGGGTGTTCGAACACCACCTGGAGCGGCAGCCGGGCGCCGAACTCCCGGTTGATCCGGTTGACCAGCGCCACGGCGATCAGTGAGTTGCCGCCGGCGGCGAAGAACTCGTCCTCCACCGAGACCACGGCCGAACCCTCCGCCGCACCCTCCGGCGAGCCCTCCACCGCACCCTCCGGTGACCGCGCCGGCGAGGCGTTCTCGTTCTCGTACTTCAGCGCCCTGCCCCACGCCTGCGCGAGCCACCGCTCGTAGCGCGTCGCGGGAGCCACGTACGCGCTCCTGCCACCCGCCCGGGCGACGGCGTCGGAGCAGCCGGCCAGGGCCTTGGTGTCGACCTTCCCGTTCGCCGTCAGCGGCAGCGAGTCCAGCACCAGCACCCGGTTCGGGAGCATGTACTCGGGCAGGAAGGTCGCCAGTTCGTCCTTGATGATCTCGGCCGGCCCCTTCATGTGGACGGCGTCCTCGCGCATGCCCTCGCTGCGGATCTGCTCCTCGCTGACCTTGCCGCCGACGAAGAAGTACGACGGCCCGGTGGCTATGCCGCAGGCGTCCAGGATCGCGTCGATCCGCCGCGCGGCCGGCAGCGGATGGCCGGTCCGGGAGCTGTAGCCGGAGGACATGAACCCCAGGGCGAGGCCGTTGCGCTGGAGGTGGTGCAGCTTGGTGCCCAGGTCGATGTACTCCAGCCACGGCCGGTCGGCCCGGCTGACGGCGGTGATGCCGAAGGCGGCCCGGTCGTACGCGCCCTGGTTGATCGCGATCACGTGCCGCGACTGCACCAGCTCGTCCGACACGTGCACCAACTCTCCCTTCACGTAGCGGTACTGGCCGGCCGGCAGGCCTTCGACCCGGCCGGGGTGGGCCTGGACGAACAGCTCGACGGTGTCCGGCCGCGGCGCGGCGCCGCCGCCCCGGATCGCGAAGGTGCCCAGGTAGTGGTCCTCCTCCGCGACGTCCAGGCGGTCCTTGACGGAGGTGTCGAGGCCGAGCGGGTGGACGGCCAGGCCGTACGCCGGCAGCACCTCCTCGAAGACGCCCAGCATGTGCCCGGTCTCGAACTCCAGGACCTCCTGGATGTTGTTGCTGTAGACCGGCTCGATCGCCCTCCTCTTGCCGGAGAAGTGCACCGAGAGGTACGCCTCGGCGCGCTCCTCGGCCGGGCCGATCCGCACCAGGGTGTGGTCGACCGGGTGGTAGTAGTACAGGCCGGCGTCGAGGCCGTCCAGGCCGCCGGTCTCCAGGTAGAGCTGCGTCGCGTACAGCGCGCCGGGCGAGGCGTACGCGTACTTGGGCAGCAGCCGCTCCTCACTGTGGAACTGTCCGAACCACCGCAGGATCCGGCCGAGTTCGGGGAAGGTCAGCCGGTCGAGCCGGCGGGCGTAGGTGTCGGCCGGGCGCGGGGCGAGCAGCCTGCGCAGATCGTCCCGGGTGACGGGCCCTCCCTCGTAGAAGCGGTAGGTCTTGCGGGCGTACGTCTCGCGCCGCTGGAGGCCGGACTCCCGTTTGCCGGGCAGCTCCACCACCGGCCGCCCGCGCAACTCCCCGGCTTCCCGCAGGCCCGGGTCGGACAGCTGGGCCTTCACCTGGAGCCGGCTCGCCTTGGACTGGTGGTGGCGGCCGTGGTTGCCCTGGTCCATCAGGGCCGCCTCCCGGGGGTTCAGCTCGACGCACGCCACCAGGCTCTGGTGGCCGGTGCGTTCGTCGTCGGTGACGACCGCCGCCGCCCGTCTGACCCAGGTGTGCTCCTCGATGGCGACGGCGATCTCGTCCAGCTCCACGCGGTGACCGCGGAGCTTGACCTGGTTGTCGGCCCGGCCGGCGAACTGGATGGTGCCGTCCTCGTTCCAGTACGTCAGGTCGCCCGTCCGGTAGAGCCGCTCGGTCGGGATGAACGGGGAGGGGATGAAGCGCTCGACGGTCAGCTCGGGCCGGTGCAGGTACCCGCGCGCCAGCTGGACCCCGCCGATGTACAGCTCGCCGGTCGTCCCGACGCCCACCGGCGCCAGGTCCCCGTCCAGGATGAAGCAGTGGGTGTTGTCGACCGGTCGCCCGATCGGGACGGTGCCCGCGCCGTCGCCGATCGCCTCCGGGTCCACCACATGGGCGGTCGCGTTGATGGTGCACTCGGTGGGCCCGTAGAGGTTGACCAGCGAGGCCCACGGCAGTTGGCCGGAGAACGAGCGGGCGAGCCGCTGCGAGAGCGCCTCGCCGCCGGAGAACACCCGGGTGAGGCTGGTGCACCCGGCGAACCCCTCGGTGTCCAGCAGCGCCTGGAGCAGGGTCGGCACGCACTGCAGCGCCGTCACCCCGTGCCGCCGGACGGTGGCGATCAGGGCCTCCGGGTCCCGGTACACGCCGGGCGCACCCATGACGACCCGGGCCCCGGCCGCCGGGGCCAGGATCTCCCACTGGGCCGCGTCGAAACTCATCGGCGTCTTCTGCAGCACCGCCACGCCCGCGCCCAGGTGGCCGGTGGCGTGCATCCAGCGCAGCTGGGACACGACGCTGCGGTGCTCGATCATCACGCCCTTCGGGCGGCCGGTGCTGCCGGAGGTGTAGATGACGTACGCCAGGGCCTCCGGGCGGGGGCCGGCCGGAGGCGCCTGCGCGCCGTCGGCCGGGGCCTCGGAGGCGGTGACGATCCGGGTGCCCTGCGGGGCCAGGCCGGCCAGGCGGTCCCGCAGGTGGTCCTGGGTGACGATGACCCGGGTGCGGCTGTCCTCGATCATGTAGCGCAGCCGGTCCTCGGGGTAGTCCGGCGAGAGCGGCAGGTAGCCGGCCCCGGCGTGCAGGATGCCCCAGGCGCCGACCATCAGGTCGACGGACGGTTCGACGCACAGGCCGACGCAGTCGTCGGCGCCCGCCCCGAGGCGGTGCAGACGGGCGGCGAGCCGGCCGGCTTCGACGGACAGCTCCCGGTTGGTGAGGCTCCGCTCCTCGTCGACGACCGCGACGGCCTCGGGCCGCGCGTGCACCTGCTGTTCCAGCAGGCCGACCAGCGAGGTGCCCACGGAGGCGCTGCGGGCGTGCGGAACGGTGGGAACGGACCGGGTGGTTTTCATGTGAACCCCTGTGATGTGGACAACTGGGGTCCGGCGGCCTGATCCCCAGACCGCCGGGCCAGGGGTTCAGCGTCGGCCGCCTGTTGTCCCGACCGCATGGGGCACGAGCCGTGACCGCGCCCCGCCGGCGACCGGGACCCGGCACCCGGGCCGGGTGAGGCCCGGGGCCGGGGTACGCCCGGGCCGGTCCCGGGCGGGTGGGGCGAATCCGGGCGGGTGGGGCGTCGCGTCGGCTACCAGCCGCACTCCACCGGCCCGATCGGCTGGAGTCCCGCCTGCCGGGCCAGCCACTCGGCGCGTTCGACGTCACCCTCCCGGAAGTGGATGTACACCGTGTGATCGCTTGCGGGGACTTCGCGGCCCACCCCGTGGCAGTTGAAGACGATCTGGACGTAGGCGTCCTTGTTCCGGACGTCCAGGCCGAGTTCCGGGACGGCCGGCCAGGAGAAGTAGTCCCAGTCGACGTAGGCGGGCCCGGAGCCGATCATGTCGAGGAACCTCTCCTCGATCGACCCGACCGGCTGGTTCTCGATGACGAGCACGACGGGGAGCGCCGCCGACACTCCCTCGTCCCCCGCCACCACCATGCGCCGGACGTCGTCGTGGGACTCGGGCCGGTACGGGTCCTCGGTACAGAGCCTGGCGTCCGGGAAGGCGGCGGCCATGCGCTGCGCCTCGGCCAGGGTCCGTGCCTGTGCCTCCGCACTGATGTTGAACCGGTCCATGGGGATGGCGAGGTCCAGGATCCGCTGGGCCGCCTGATAGGCGCTCCGCAGGTCAGGGGTTCGCAGGACGGGTATGGCGTTCGATGTGCTCACGCCGGAGCAGCGTAGGAGACACCGCTCCCAATGGCACGGGGGTTTCGCCCGGCGAAGTCGGCCGGGACGGCGGCGGTCACGATCACCGTGGGGCGGATCCCGTGTGGGCGGTTCCTGCGTGGGCGGATCCCGTCCTAGCGGAACCCGTCCGTGTGCTCCTGCGCCCACGAGTGGAACGTGCGCGCCGGCCGTCCGGTGATCACTTCCACCGCCGACGTGATCACGTCCGATCCCGGTCGTGTTTCGGCGCTGGCCAACAGGGCCTCGACGAGAGCGGGGGGCCTGCCGTCGGCGAGCATCTGCCGACGGGCGACCTCCACCGGGACCTTCTCGAAACGCGTCGGGCGGTCGATCGCCACCCCGATCGCGTGCACCTGATCGGCCCTGCTGAGCACCTGGGGACCGGTCAGGACGTGCTTCCGGCCCGCGTGCCCGTCGTCGGTGAGCGCGTGCGCCGCCACGGCCGCGACGTCGCGCTCGTGGATCACCGCTGTGGCGGCGATGTCAGGCCCGCGGACGACGTCCGTGGCGCGGATCTGCGCGGCCCACCCCCGCGCGTTGGAGGCGATGGTGTTCGAGCGCAGAACGGTCCACGCCGGGCCGGTTCCTTCGACCAGGCGCTCCATGTCGGCGTGGAGCTGGTTGATCGGGTCGGTCTGGCGCTCGGCGTCGTCGTCCACCCCCGACGACGAGAGATAGACGACGTGGCGAGCGTGCCGCGCGATCGCCTCCAGTACGGCGGGGGCGCCCTCGGTCGTGAGGAACGGCCAGATCAGGAACACGGTGTCGGTCCCGGCCAGCGCCTCCTCCAGCGTGTCCGGCCGGGAGAGGTCCCCGCCCACGACCTCGGCTCCAGCCGGCAGCCCGGCCGTTTCGGGATCACGCGCCAGTGCACGCACGGAGGCACCCCTGGCCAGGAGTTGGACAACGACCTCCCGGCCCACGTTGCCGGTCGCGCCGGTCACGAGAATCTCACCCATGGTCAGGTCAGCCTCGGCCGCGCCCGGGCTATTCCGCGACCGCGCGCCGGGACGCCCCGCCGCCGAGGTGCCCCGCTGCGGGCTGGCACGATGTCCCGCATGAGCCGACCGATGACGCCGAAGGACGAGCTCGCCTCGCGCCGCCTGTACGCGACCCTCCAGCGGGAGTCCTTCGACGGCGCGGACCTCGCGTCGGTACGGCTACGGCCGCTGTGGTTCACGCGGTGCACGTTCCGTGGGACCGATCTCCGCCACGCCACGCTCGACGGCTGCCACTTCAAGCTGTGCGATCTCCGCGGAGCCGATCTGAGCGGCGCCTCGATGAGGGGCGTCATGCTGGCCGGCTGCGACCTGACCGGCGCCGACCTCCGGGCAGCGGACCTGACCGGCGCCCGGCTCGGCCGGGTCCTCACCGGCACTCCGCCCTACGGGCTCACCGACGCCACCGACGTCAGGCTGGAGAAGGCCGTTCTCCGCGGAGTCGAACTCGACCAGGTCATCGGCTGGCCCCTGGCCGGGTAGCCGGCCGACGCCGGCACCCGAGGCTCACGGGCCGATCGGGCCCGTCACGCGACCGCTTGGGATCGATCACCGGTGAGCTCCGGGCCCGGGCCGCGGTCTGGGGTTGAGGCGGGCGGGGTGCCAGGTGGTGTTGCGGCCGGCGCCCTCGCGGTAGGCGATCCGCTGGGCGGCGGTGAGGAGCCGGTACAGGTTGAGGGCCGCGTCGGACTCGTCGGCCTCGTAGCCGAGTTGGTGGATGAAGGCTTCGAGTTGGGGCCAGTCGAAGTCGTCGGGGACGGCGGGGGTGACGTCGCCCCGGGCGTGCGCGTTGAACGCGGCGGCGACGGCGAAGTGGGCGGCAGCCAGGGCGTTGCCGAGGACGTCGATGAGGGCGTCGGCGAGCGGGGGCTGCTGCGGTACGGGCGATTCGGGCATGGAGGTGCCCTTCCGGGAGGGTGGGCGGGGTGGGGCGGGCCGGTTAGGTCCTTTCTTTTGGATCAGCGGGCGGACCAGATGAAGATTCCCGCGATGTGGAGGCCGGCCTGGAAGACGGTGGCCGTCTTCTCGTAGCGGGTGGCCAGGCCGCGCCAGTTCTTCAGGCGGTTGATGCAGCGCTCGACGGTGTTGCGCTGCTTGTAGGCCTCGCGGTCGAAGGCCGGCGGGCGACCGCCTTGCCGGCCTTTGCGCTTGCGGTTGGCGATCTGGTCGGCGGGCTGCGGGATCACTGCCCGGATCCCGCGCCGGCGCAGGTGGTCGCGGATGGCACGCGACGAATAGGCCCGGTCCGCCAGAACCACGAGGGGCCGGGTGCACGGCCGCCCGATCGGCTTGGGAACGCGCAGGGTGGCCATGACGTGCTCGAACGCTGGTGCGTCGCCGGCCTGGCCGGGTGTGAGGTGGAAGCACAGCGGGCGGCAGCGGCTGTCCGCGGCGAG
>NZ_JAGIYX010000010.1:0-158955 GCF_017813315.1 Kitasatospora sp. RG8 | reverse complement strand
ACGCCACCGCCCACCCCGCCTCGGTGTCCGGTCTGGCAACAACGGCTCTATCCGCGCCCACTGCGCGTCAGTCAACGGCACGACCAGACCAACGATCCGATGATCGGAAAGAAACGCCCTAGTTCGGCGTACGCCCGGTGGGCGCGTCGTCCTCGGGCTTTGCAACATTGAGAGCGGTGATGACGCCCAGGACGACGGTGGCGATCGCGAGTGCGAGCAGGACGGCGAAGGCGGCGCCGATCAGGAACTCGGCAGTGCCGGATCTCATCGGCGGATCCCGATGACGCGGTGGCCGAGGTGGGCGGCGAGGCCATGGAGGAGCTCGTAGGCCTGGTCGCGGGTGAGGGGGAAGGCGAGCTGTTCGCCCGGGCCGGCGTGGATGTCCAGGTCGACGGCGAGGCGGAGCTGCACGGTCGCGTCGGGAACGGCCTCAACGATGAGGTAGGGGACGGTCGTTCGCTCGACCTGGGTGGAGCCGGTGACGAGCGGGATCAGGACTCCCACGGTTCACCCCGCAGGGAGAGGAGGGGGTGGTTCACGCGGCGGCGTCCAACTCGAACCAGACGCTCTTGCCGCGCTTGCGCGGGTCGGTCCCGAAGCGGTGGGTGAGCGAGCGGACGAGGTGGAGGCCGCGCCCGGAGAGCTCGTAGGGGTCGGCGGAGGCACGCCTTTCGGGGAGGTCGGGGCTGTCGTCGCTGACCGAGACGCGGAGCGTCCGGTTCAGGAGGACGACCACCACGAGGGGCGCCTGGCTGCCGGCGTGCTTCCACGCATTCACGAAGAGCTCATGAAGGGCGAGCTCGGCGTCGTGGATGACGTCGTCCGGCCAGCCGGAGGCGTTGAGGACGTCACGCAGCTCGTCACGGGCGGCGGACCAGTCGGGAGGGTTGAAGGCACGCACGAAGAACCTCCGAAGAAGGAGAGGGAGTTCGCGGCGGAGACGTGACCGTGAGCCAGGCCGCACATGGCTGCTCTGCGGCGCCCGGACAGGGCATTACTGACGCTCAGTCGTGTGATCGGTGCAACACTGAGAGTAAGGCCACAGGTTCCACGCGTGCAACACAATCGCGGAAGATGGCCCCTGAGGCCGAGTAACCTCACTCTTGTGAGTGGCGCCCGGCGCGCTCGAAGCGGGAAACTGCTCCGACACGGAAGGAAGACCCTTGGCACTCAGGACTCAAATCAGCGAACGGCAGAAGCGGTTCGGCGCTGAGCTGAGGAGACTGCGTGAGTCTGCCGGGCTGGCCGTGAAGGATGCCGGCGCCCTCGTCGGCATGGGCGGCCCGCAACTCAGCCACATCGAGGCCGCCCGCACCGGGCTCGATCCGGATCGGCTCGTCACGCTACTTGCGGCCTACGGGTGCACGGATGCTACCTACGTCGAGCTTCTGCAAGATCTGGGCAGCAGTGACGGCAAAGGCTGGTGGACGACATACAAGGGCAAGGTTCCCGCGCTCGCCCTCGATCTGGCCGAGGCCGAGGGCCGAGCCGTCCGCCTGGAAGGCTACGACGCGCTCTACATCCCTGGAGTCTTTCAACTGCCCGCATACGCAGAAGCGATCTATGCGGACAGCTACCACAGCGGCAAGTGGGATGTCGCGACGTCCGTTCAGTTCCGTGTGGATCGGCAGCGGATTCTGATCGATGACAAGGACAGGCAGTTTCACTTCGTTATTCACGAAGCAGCGTTGCGCATGCGATTCCCGGGCGAGGATGTCATGCGAGCTCAGCTACTTCACCTGCTTGACATGGCAGAACTCCCTAACGTCACCATCCAGATTCTTCCGTTCACCGCACCGAAGCACGCTCCGCTATCCTATTCGTTCCTGTTCTGCGACCCCGGTTGCGCCGCACTGTCGACAGTCGTTCTCGATGGCCCCAAGCGTGCCGAGCACCTTGGCGATCAGGCCGACATCGCGGCGTATCGCCTGAAGTTTGAGCAGCTGAGCGATGTCTCGCTGCCGGCCATCGACACGAGCAGGTCTCTGCGTGACCTACCCTTCCGCAGCTCGCTCGGACTGATCCAACACCTCCTCTATCTACTCCCGAACTGAAGGGCGTCTCATGTCCTATCTCTCCTGGCAGAAGTCGTCATACAGCGAGGGAGAAGGCTCCAACAACTGCCTCGAAGTGGCCCCTGGAACCGGCGACATCCGCCACCTCCGTGAGTCCGACGACCCGGACGTCATCGTCACCACCACCGCCGCCAGGCTCCGCGCCTTCATCCTCGGCGCCAAGGCTGGCGACTTCGATCACCTCGCCTAAGCGGCCGTGGCCCTCGCCTCCAAGGAGCTACCCATGCAACAGCTGAGCTGGCAGAAGTCGTCATACAGCGATGCGGACGGCGCCGACAATTGCCTCGAAGTGGCCCCTGGAACCGGCGATGCCCGCCACCTCCGCGAGTCCGACGACCCGGACGTCATCGTCACCACCACCACCGCCAAGCTCCGCGCCTTCATCCTCGGGGCCAAGGCCGGCGAGTTCGACCACCTCGTCTGACCTCCCCGGCCCGGGCGATGGCCGCCGCCACCACGGCAGCCATCGCCCCTACCAGTCAGGACCGACGCCGTTGCACTCGGCGCCCGGGCAGCCGCTGGCGTAGACCTGGCTGACGCCGATCGCCATCAGATACCGGTGTCCCGCATACGCCTTGGCCTTGAGCCCCTCGGCGTCCACTCTCCGCCAGTCGAAATACACCACGCGCTCGGACTCCCGGTCCAGATACGGCTTCGCGTCCGGACCGCTCAGTGAAGGCCGGTCGTCCCAACTCCCGTTCACTGACGGAAATCCCTTGCCGTCCATGACTGCCACGGTCAGGGCGATCCGCTTCCGCCCATCGCCCGGCACGTGATCGACGCTGACCGCGTTCGGCCGGGCCAGCGCCTCCGCCGTCTGCTCGGCCGTGGCGTCGGAACCCGGGCTGTGCACGTGCCGCAGCTGCTGCAGCAGCGTCTTGCCGTCCGAGCGCGGCTTCCACCCGCCCCCGGCCAGTGCCCCGTCCAGGTCCGCGAGCCGCGGTTCGATCTCGCCGTCGAACGCCGCGTACAGCACCGTCGTCCGCTCGCAGGTCACCCCCGACCACGCCCGCTTCCCGCCGAAGGACTCGCTGCGGGCCTCGGCATGGCAGCGGTCGGCGACCGAGCTGTCGAGGACCTCCGCCCAGGGCGCCGCCACCCGTAGCCGTGCCGTCTGCTCGTCGGCGAACGCCACCGCCCTTTCGCGCGCCTCACGCGTCTCGGCGGACCGGGCCAGCCCTGCCGCGTCCGGCGCCTTGGGAATGGCGGTCAGGTCGTGGATCGCCCAGGCGAGCCCTGCGACGACGACCACCGCCGCCGCCGCAACCAGGCCCAGCAACGTCAGCAGCACCCGCCGTATCCCGGCCCGGACCGAGTTCTCCCCCGCACTCATGGCCACCACCGTAGCGACGGCCGCGCCCGAAGCAGCGGCCCGAGATGCTCCGAGACGCCGCCTCAACGGACCCGGGACCGCCCGGAACGCTGCGCCGCAGGTGCGCGCCCCGGCCGCCCCGGCAAACACCACGGCCGTACCGGCTCGTCAACAGCCCCGACGCGGTCACGTCACACTCGGGTCAAAAACCCGCCAAGGCCATGGTGCGCTCCCCCGCCCCCGCGCTATCAACAGAGGTACCAGCACCGCTACTTGGCGGTGCGGAACACGGGGGGACTTCCCATGAACCGCCTCAGCACCGGTAGAAGCATGCGGGCACTCGTCGGACTGGCAGCCGTCGGCGCACTGACCCTCACCGCCTGCAACGACGACAACTCGTCGGACTCGGCGAAGAACACCCCGCCGCCGGCCGCCGCCCCGACGACCTCGGCAGCCGCCCCGACCACGCCGGCCACCTCACCGACCACGCCGGCCACCTCACCGACCGCCCCGGCCGCCGCGAGCCCGTCCGCCAGCGCCTCGACCGGCACCTCGGCCAGTGCTCCCGCACCCGCCACCGGCGGCGGCACGGACGCGGCTCCCGGCCAGACCTTCAAGATCGGCCAGCCCGCCCAGGTGCAGTTCACCTCGGGCAGCACCAAGGGCGTCATCGCCCTGTCCGTCAGCTCGATCGAGACGGGCGACCCGGCCGACCTCGACGCGCTCAAGCTGGGCGACAAGGTGAAGGGCCTCGTCCCGTACTACGTGCACTACACGATCACCAACACCGGGACCACCGACCTGGCCTACACCAGCGTGGACCACATCAAGGGCCTCCTGCCGGACGGCAGCGAGGCCCAGGAGCTGATGATCATCGGCAGCTTCGCCAAGTGCCCGAGCTCCTCGCTGCCGAAGGGCTTCACCAACGGCAAGACCGCCCAGGCCTGCGCGGTCGCGCTCGCCCCGACCGCCACCAAGGTCACGGGCGCCGAGTACTGGGGCTCCCCGTACACCCTCGGCAAGGGCGCCATCTCCTGGAAGTGACGTCCGGATCCCGAGCGGGCGTGGAGCCGGTGAAACCCCCGGTTCCACGCCCGCTTCCGTCCGCTCCCGTCCGCTTCCATCCGGTTGCCCGACCGTCCACCGGCCGTCCGCTCAGCCCTGCGCCGCGGCACCCACCGGCGACAGGCCGCGCTCGGCAAAGACCTTCTTCGCCACGAACGTGGCGTTGAGGGCGCGCGGCATGCCGCAGTAGACGGCCGAGTGCAGCAGCGCCTCGACGATCTCCTCGGGGCTGAGGCCGACGTTGAGGGCCGCGTTGATGTGCACGTCCAGCTGCGGCTCGCAGCCGCCGAGGGCGGTGAGCATGCCGAGGGTGACCAGCTGCCGGTCACGGGGGGCCAGGCCGGGCCGGTCGTAGATGTCGCCGAACGCCCAGGCGACGACCTGGTGGCCCAGCTCCGGCGAGACGTCCGCCAGCGCGTCGATGACCCTCTGGCCGCCCTCCCCGTCGATGCGGGTGAGGACCTCCATCCCGTGGTCGAAGCGCTCCTGGCGGGTCGCGGCGGGGGCGGGGGCGACGGCGGTGCTGTTCACAGGTGGTCCGTTTCCGCCGCCCGGGGGCGGCTGTTCGTCGTGGACGGTCGAGTCCTCCGGCCGCGGGGAGGGTCTCTCCGCCGGCCACAACAGGGACAGTAGAAGTTTGAGTCCGCTCTAACGCAAGCGTCTTGGGTGTGCTCCGGGACGCACGCCCCGCCACGCCCGCCCACCCCCCCTTGCACGATTCTCCGTACTATGTATAGTGTACTGCGTACGGGATATTCGCCGACGAGAGGGCACTCATCCATGCAGATCACCGCCGCCGCCGTTTCGCTCACCGTCGAGGACGAGGCCGCCTCCTCGGCCTTCCTGCAGACGCACTTCGGGTTCACCGAGCAGATGGCCGCCGACGGATTCGTCTCGCTCGGACGGGAGGACTCCGGGATGAACGTGATCTACCTGCGGCGCGGCAACGAGGTGCTGCCGGCAGGGTTCCGCGACCAGCACGCCGCCGGGCTGATCCTCGCCTTCAACGTCACCGGCCTGGAGGACGAGGAGGCCCGCCTCCGCAGCGAGGGCGTGGAGATCACCATGCCCCTGCTGGAGGAGCCGTGGGGCGAGAAGCTGTTCCAGGTCACCGACCCGAACGGGGTCGTGATCCAGCTGGTCGAGTGGGTCCAGCAGTAACCGCCGACAGGAACCGGCGGTAGGAACGACAGCAGTAACCGCCGGCAGGAACGACGGCGCCCCCCGGCCGAGGCCGGGGGGCGCCGTCACCGTGCAACCGACCTCAGTCGACGGTCCAGGTGTCGTTCCCGGCCAGCAGCGCGGCCAGCTCGCCCCGGCCGCGCTGATCGGCCGCCGCGGCCAGCTGGGCAGCCATCAGCTCGTCGTACACCGGCCGCTTCACGCTCCGCAGCACACCGATCGGAGTGTGGTGCAGCGTGTCCGTGTCGGCGATCCGCGAGAGGGCGAACGCCCCGGCCGGACCCGCGGCGTGGGCGTCGTGGACGACCACCGACGCCTCGTTCCCGGCGGTGACGGCGTCGACGAACAGCTCGCCGTCCGGACCGCGGAAGACGCCCTGGGCGCGGTCCGCGCCGAACCGGATCGGCTGTCCGTGCTCCAGGCGGATCAGCGCCTCGTCCCGGGTTCCCGGCTCCTTCAGCACCTCGAAGGCGCCGTCGTTGAAGATGTTGCAGTTCTGGTAGATCTCCACCAGCGCCGTGCCCTCGTGCTCGGCCGCCGCCCGCAGCACCGACTGGAGGTGCTGGCGGTCGGAGTCGATCGTCCGCGCGACGAACGACGCCTCCGCGCCGATCGCCAGCGAGAGCGGGTTGAACGGGGCGTCCAGCGAGCCCATCGGCGTCGACTTGGTGATCTTGCCGACCTCGCTGGTCGGCGAGTACTGGCCCTTGGTGAGGCCGTAGATCCGGTTGTTGAACAGCAGGATCTTCAGGTTGACGTTCCGCCGCAGCGCGTGGATCAGGTGGTTGCCGCCGATCGAGAGCGCATCGCCGTCACCCGTCACCACCCACACGCTCAGGTCCTGCCGGGACGACGCGAGCCCGGTGGCGATGGCCGGCGCGCGGCCGTGGATCGAGTGAACGCCGTAGGTGTTCATGTAGTACGGGAAGCGTGAGGAACAGCCGATCCCGGAGACGAAGACGGTGTTCTCCCGCTTGATCCCCAGCTCCGGCATGAAGGACTGCACGGCCGCCAGGATCGCGTAGTCACCGCACCCCGGGCACCAGCGCACCTCCTGGTCCGTCTTGAAGTCCTTGGCGCTCTGCGGCGCCTCGCTCTTCGGGACCAGCTTCAACGAGGGGAACTGCTCGCTCATCGGTTGTCCTCCTCGCCCGCCGACACGGCCGCCGGCTCGCCCGCCGATTCGTGCGGCGACTCGTGCGGCGACTCTTCCAGGCTGCCGACCGCCGCCCACAGAACATCCGCCAACTGGGCCGCCTTGAAAGGAAGTCCGCGTACCTGGTTGTAGGACTGCGCATCCACCAGGTACTTGGCGCGCAGCAGCAGCGCCAGCTGTCCGAGGTTCATCTCGGGGACGATAACCTTGTCATAACCCTTCAACACCGAGCCGAGATTGGCCGGGAAGGGGTTCAGGTTCCGCAGGTGGGCCTGGGCGACGCGGCCGCCGTCCGCGCGGACCCTGCGGACGGCCGCGGTGATCGGCCCGTAGGTCGAACCCCAGCCGAGCACCAGCACCCGCGCATCGCCGGACGGGTCGTCAACATCGATAGCAGGAACGGTAATCCCGTCCACCTTGGCCTGCCGGGTGCGGACCATGAAGTCGTGGTTGGCCGGGTCGTACGAGATGTTGCCGGTGCCGTCCTGCTTCTCGATGCCGCCGATCCGGTGCTCCAGGCCCGGGGTGCCGGGCACCGCCCAGGGGCGGGCCAGCGTCTGCGGGTCGCGCAGGTAGGGCCAGAACGCGCCGTCCTCCCGGTTCGGGCCGGTGGCGAAGTCCGGCTCGATCGCGGGCAGTTCGCCGACCTCGGGGATCCGCCACGGCTCGGAGCCGTTGGCCAGGTAGCCGTCCGAGAGCAGGAACACCGGCGTCCGGTAGGTCACCGCGATCCGTGCCGCCTCCAGCGCCGCGTCGAAGCACTCGGCCGGAGTGGCCGGGGCCACGATCGGCACCGGCGCCTCGCCGTTGCGCCCGAACATCGCCTGCAGGAGGTCCGCCTGCTCGGTCTTGGTCGGCAGGCCGGTGGACGGCCCGCCGCGCTGGATGTCGACCACCAGCAGCGGCAGTTCGAGCGAGACGGCCAGACCGATGGTCTCGCTCTTGAGCGCCACGCCCGGGCCCGAGGTGGTGGTCACGCCGAGCGCGCCGCCGAAGGCCGCGCCGAGCGCCGCGCCGATGCCGGCGATCTCGTCCTCGGCCTGGAAGGTGCGGACCCCGAAGTTCTTGTGCTTGCTCAGCTCGTGCAGGATGTCCGAGGCCGGGGTGATCGGGTACGAGCCGAGGTAGAGCGGCAGCCCGGAGCGCTCGGCGGCGGCGATCAGGCCGTAGGAGAGGGCCAGGTTCCCCGAGATGTTGCGGTAGCGGCCCGGTGGCAGCTTGGCCGGCGGCACCTCGTAGGAGACCGCGAAGGACTCCGTCGTCTCGCCGAAGTTCCAGCCCGCCCGGAAGGCGCTGATGTTGGCCTCGGCGATCTGCGGCTTCTTCGCGAACTTGCTGCGCAGGAAGGTCTCGGTGCCGCGGGTGGGCCGGTGGTACATCCAGGAGAGCAGCCCCAGGGCGAACATGTTCTTCGCCCGCTCGGCGTCCTTGCGGGCCAGGCCGCTGTCCTTGAGCGCTTCGAGGGTCAGCGTCGTCAGCGGCACCTTGTGCAGGTGGAAGGCCTCCAGCGAGCCGTCGGCCAGCGGGTCTGCCGGGTAGCCCACCTTGGCCAGGGCCCGCTTGGTGAACTCGTCGGTGTTGACGATGATCTCCGCGCCCCGCGGCAGGTCCGGCAGGTTCGCCTTGAGGGCGGCCGGGTTCATCGCCACCAGGACGTTGGGCGCGTCCCCCGGGGTCAGGATGTCGTGGTCGGCGAAGTGCAGCTGGAAGGACGAGACGCCCGGCAGCGTTCCGGCAGGGGCCCGGATCTCGGCCGGGAAGTTGGGCAGGGTGGAGAGGTCGTTGCCGAAGGACGCCGTCTCCGAGGTGAAGCGGTCACCGGTGAGCTGCATACCGTCGCCGGAGTCCCCGGCGAACCGGATGATCACCCGGTCCAGTCTGCGAATCGGCTTGGCGCGCCTGGGCTGCGGACTCGGCGGCACGGCGGCACCGGAGCGGTCCTCGCCCGCCCCGGAGCGGCCCTCTTCGCCGTCCGAGCCGTCCACTGCTTCTGACTGATCGACCTGACTGGTCACTGCCGCGGACCTCCTCGTGGGCACCAGCCGCGGGCGTGAGCCGTGTGCCCCGTCCGCCTGGTGCACCTCTCGCATCCTATGCGGGTAAGGATTGCCTTGGACGGAACTCCCCGATGCGGCGGGAAATCACCGCCACATCGGGTCGGAAATCACCACCGCACCGGGCCGGAAATCACCACCGCACCCGGTCGGGAAATCACGGCCACACCCCGTACAACGCCCCGGGACCTCGGTCTCATACCGGGCCCGTGGGCGGGCGCCACCAACTCACCCGGTTCCCGTTCCTCCGGATCCCACATGTTCGGGTCCCACGTGTTCGGGTCCCACGTGTTCGGGTCCCACGTGTTCGGGTCCCACGTGTTCGGGTCACACGTGTTCGGGTCCCACGTGTTCGGGTCACACGTGTTCGGGTCACACGTGTTCGGGTGCGCACTACGAGTTCAGGTAAGTGAGCACCGCCAGCACCCGGCGGTGGTCCTCGGAGCTCTGGGTCAGGCCCAGCTTGAGGAAGATGTTGCTGACGTGCTTCTCCACCGCACCGTCCGAGACCACCAGCTGCTTGGCCACCGCCGTGTTGGTCCGGCCCTCGGCCATCAGCCCGAGCACCTCGCGCTCGCGCGGGGTCAGCCCGGCCAGCACGTCGCCCTTGCGGCTGCGGCTGAGCAGCTGCTGCACGACCTCCGGGTCCAGCGCGGTGCCGCCGCCGGCGACCCGGACCACCGCGTCCACGAACTCGCGCACCTCGGCCACCCGGTCCTTCAACAGGTAGCCCACGCCCCGGGTGGAACCGGCCAGCAGCTCGGAGGCGTACCGCTCCTCCACGTACTGCGACAGCACCAGGACGCCCAGGTCCGGGTAGAGGCCGCGGAGCGTGACGCAGGCACGGACGCCCTCGTCGGTGTGGGTGGGGGGCATCCGGACATCGGCGACCACCACGTCGGGCAGCGCGCCGCCCTCGGCCAGGTCGTGGACGGCCTTCAGCAGCGCCTCGCCGTCCCCGACACCTGCCACGACCTCCAGACCCCGGTCGGTGAGCAGCCTGGTCAGGCCCTCCCGCAGCAGTACGGAGTCCTCGGCGATGACGACGCGAAGCATGGGGGCCTTCCGGTCGGGCGGTGCTGCGGGCTGAGCTGACGACGGCCAGTCTTCCCTACTCGCACCACCACCGGGCGACAAAATCACACCGGGGCCCGGACTCGTCCGGGCCGGCGCCTCACATCGTGCGGATGGCCACCGCGTCGCAGAGTCCCTGGAGCGCCGCCTTGGCCGCGCCCTCCGGCAGCGGGCCGAGCAGCGCGCGGGCCTCCTCGGCGTGCCGCAGCGTCTCCCGGCGGGCGTGCTCCAGCGCCGGGTGGCGGCGCAGCAGCCGCAGCGCCTCGGAGTGCAGCTCGTCGTCGCCGAGGTCGGAGTCGATCAGCTCGCGCAGCCGCAGGTCGGCCGGGTCCGACTCGTCCACCGGCATCTGCCGCAGCAGCAGGGTGGGCAGGGTCGCCACGCCCTCGCGCAGGTCGGTGCCGGGGGTCTTGCCGGACTCGTGGCCGTCACTGGCGATGTCGAGCACGTCGTCGGCCAGCTGGAACGCGATGCCGATGCGCTCGCCGTACGCGCTGAGGATGTCCGTGATCCAGGGCTCGGCGCCGGCCAGCAGTGCTCCTATCCGGCAGGAGACGGCGATCAGCGAACCGGTCTTGCCGGCGAGCACGTCGAGGTAGTGGTGCAGCGGGTCGTCGTCCGGGCCGGGACCGGCCGTCTCCAGGATCTGGCCGGTGACCAGCCGCTCGAAGGCGTCGGCCTGCACGCGGACGGCCTCCGGGCCGAGGTCGGCGAGCACCTGGGAGGCACGGGAGAAGAGGAAGTCGCCGGTGAGGATGGCGACCGAGTTGTCCCAGCGCGAGTTGGCGCTGGGGGCGCCGCGGCGCACGGGGGCCTCGTCCATCACGTCGTCGTGGTAGAGCGTCGCGAGGTGGGTCAGCTCGACGACGACGGCGGCCGGCACCACACCGGGGGCGTTGGCGTCACCGAACTGGGCGGCGAGCATCACCAGCAGGGGGCGGAAGCGCTTGCCGCCCGCTTCCATCAGGTGGCTGGCGGTGACGGTCACGAACGGGACGTCGCTCTTCACGGCCTCGATGAGCGCGGCCTCCACCGCGTCCATCCCGGCCTGGACGTCACGGGTCAGATCGCGGTCCTGCACGCTGAGCCCAAAGGGTCCCACGACGGTCACGAAGACCACTCCTCTGTCCCTGGTCGATCTAGCGGCCTGGTCCCTGAGTGCCGCCGCTGGCCATACAGGCAGGGTATCCGGTCGCGAGTGGATCACTGCACGGGCGTGCGGATCCTGTCATGGTCGGGCCGGACGCGCTGGTCGGAGCCGGTCCGGGAGCGGCGCGTCCGGGCCGCGCGGATGCGCGCGCGGCCCGGACGGCGGAGCGCCGGCGGGTGGCCGGCCCGGGGCTCAGCGGACGAAGAGCGAGGCCTTCGACGCCAGGTCCAGGAAGTACTGCGGAAGCAGGCCGAGGCCGAGGGTGACGAGGACTCCGAAGCCGATCGCCGTGGCCGTGAAGGCGCTCGGGATGGCCACGGTCGGGCCGCCCGGCTGCGGGTCGGAGAAGAACATCAGCACGATCACCCTGATGTAGAAGAACGCGGCCACCGCCGAGCTGAGCACACCGACGATCACCAGCGGGGTCGCCCCGCCCGCCGCCGCGGCCTGGAAGACCGCGAACTTCCCGGTGAAGCCCGAGGTGAGCGGGATCCCCGCGAAGGCCAGCAGGAAGAGCGCGAAGACCGCCGCGACCAGCGGCGAGCGCCGGCCCAGCCCGGCCCAGCTGGACAGGTGGGTGGCCTCGCCCTTGGAGTCGCGCACCAGGGTGACCACGGCGAAGGCGCCGAGCGTCACGAAGGAGTACGCCAGCAGGTAGAACAGCACCGAGCTGAGGCCCTGCTTGTTGGTGGCGATCACACCGGTCAGGATGAAACCGGCGTGCGCGATGGAGGAGTAGGCGAGCAGCCGCTTCACGTCCTGCTGGGTGACGGCCAGGATCGCGCCGACCACCATGGTCAGGATCGCCACGCCCCAGAGCACCGGCCGCCAGTCCAGCCGCAGGCCCGGGAAGGCCACGTAGAACAGCCGGAGGAAGGCGCCGAACGCGGCCACCTTGGTCGCGGCCGCCATGAAACCGGTGACCGGGGTCGGCGCGCCCTGGTAGACGTCCGGGGTCCAGGAGTGGAACGGCACCGCGCCGACCTTGAAGAGCAGGCCGACCGCGAGCATCGCCAGGCCCACCAGCAGCAGCGCGTCGTTCTGGGTGGTGGAGAGCAGGGCCGGGGTGGCCAGCGCCTTGCCGGAGATGACGTCCGCGATGTCGCCGAGCCGCACGCTGCCCGCGTACCCGTACAACAGGGCGGTTCCGAAGAGGAAGAACGCCGAGGCGAAGGCGCCGAGCAGGAAGTACTTGACCGCCGCCTCCTGGGAGAGCAGCCGGCGCCGGCGGGCCAGCGCGCAGAGCAGGTAGAGCGGGAGGGAGAAGACCTCCAGCGCCACGAACATGGTCAGCAGGTCGTTGGCCGCGGGGAAGAGCAGCATGCCGCCGACCGCGAACATGGTCAGCGGGAAGACCTCGCTGGTGCCGAAGCCCGCCCGGACCGCGGCGCGCTCCTGCTCGCCGCCCGGGGTGGCGGCGGCCTGCGCCGCGAAGGCGTCGGCCGGCTCGCCGCCGGCCTTGGGCTCCAGCCTGCGCTCGGCGTAGGTGAGCACCGCGACCACGGCGGCCAGCAGGATCACGCCCTGCAGGAAGAGCGCCGGGCCGTCCAGCGCGATCGCGCCCATCGCCAGCAGGTCGACCTTGGTGGAGCCGTAGCCCTGGGAGGCGAGCACCACCACGGCGGTGAACGCGCCGGCCAGGCCGAGCAGGGCCAGCCAGACCTGCGCCCGGTGCCGGTGCCGGCGCGGGACGAAGGCCTCCAGCAGGACGCCCGCCACGGCGGTGGCGAACACCACCAGCATCGGGGAGAGCAGCCCGTACTCGATGTGCGGCGCCGGGATGCTCTGGGTGTTGCCCCCGGCGGCGGCGAGGCTGTTGCCGCCGGCGGCGGCGAGCCATCCGGTGGTGCTCACTTGTGCTCACCTCCTGAGGTGGCGTCTCCGTGGGCGGCGACCGGGTGGGCCGGTGCCGGGTCGGACTGGTGGACCTGCGAGAGGGTCGCGTCCACCGCCGGGTTGACGATGTCGGTGAGCGGCTTCGGGTAGACGCCGAGCAGGACGGTCAGCGCCACCAGCGGGGCGACGACCGCGAGCTCGCGCACCTTGAGGTCGGACATGCTGCGCACCCCGTCCTTGACCGGGCCGGTCATGGTGCGCTGGTAGAGCAGCAGGGCGTAGAGCGCGGCGAGCACGATGCCGAAGGTGGCGACGATGCCGATCGCCGGGTACCGGGTGAAGGTGCCGACCAGGACGAGGAACTCGCTGACGAACGGCGCCAGGCCGGGCAGCGAGAGGGTGGCCAGTCCGCCGATCAGGAACGTCCCGGCGAGCACCGGGGCGACCTTCTGCACGCCGCCGTAGTCGGCGATCAGGCGGGAGCCGCGGCGGGAGATCAGGAAGCCGGCCACCAGCATCCACGCGGCGGTGGAGATGCCGTGGTTCACCATGTAGAGGGTGGCGCCGCTCTGGCCCTGGCTGGTCAGCGCGAAGATGCCCATGATGATGAAGCCGAAGTGCGAGATGGAGGCGTAGGCGACCAGCCGCTTGATGTCCTTCTGGCCGATGGCGAGCAGCGCGCCGTAGATGATCCCGATCACCGAGAGGACCAGGATCGCCGGGGCGAAGGTCTTCGAGGCGTCCGGGAAGAGGCCGAGGCAGTAGCGGAGCATCGCGAAGGTGCCGACCTTGTCGACCACCGCGGTGATCAGCACGGCCGTTCCGGCGGTGGACTCCCCCATCGCGTTCGGCAGCCAGGTGTGCAGCGGCCAGAGCGGGGCCTTCACCGCGAAGGCGAAGAAGAAGCCGAGGAACAGCGCCTTCTCGGCGGTGCCGCTGAGCACCAGCCGGCCGTCGGCGATCGCACCGGTCAGCGTCGGCAGGTCGAAGGTCGCGAAGCCCTGGTCCTGCGCGATCACGTACAGGCCGATCACGGCGGCCAGCATGACCAGGCCGCCGAGCAGGTTGTAGAGCAGGAACTTCACCGCGGCGTACGAGCGCTGGCGTGCCGACTCGGGGCCGCCCGCCCTGTCGCCGAAGCCGCCGATCAGGAAGTACATCGGGATCAGCATGGCTTCGAAGAAGACGTAGAAGACGAAGACGTCTGTGGCGTAGAAGGAGACGATCACCATCGCCTCGACCGCCAGGATCAGGGCGAAGAAGCCCTGGGTGCGCCTGCGGTTCTCGAAGGTGCCGTCCGGCGCGGCGGGCCCCGGGTCGGCGTCGTGCCAGGAGGCCAGCATCACGATCGGGACCAGCACCGCGGTGAGCAGTGCCAGCACGGTGCCGATGCCGTCCACGCCGAGCGAGAAGTCGATGCCGAAGGAGCGGATCCAGCTGTAGGACTCGGTCAGCTGGTAGCGCGCCCCGCCCGGCTCGAACCGCACGGCCACGGCGGCGGCCAGGGCCAGGGTGACGGCCGAGACGCCGAGCGCGACGGCCTTGGTGGTCCGCCGCCGGGCCTCGGTGGACCCGGCGGGCAGCGCGGCGGTGAGCACCGCGCCGGCCGCCGGGACGGCGCAGGTGACGGACAGCAGGTAGCTCATGCCGCCACCCCTGCCCCAGCCGCCGGCCGGGGGGACCCCCGACGCCCGGCGGGGGCGTCCGCCCACCCGCGCCGGTCGGTGCCTCGTCCTCCCCCGGCCGTCGGCCGGGGGTGCCCCCGCCGCTCACTCACGGGCCGTACCCCCCAACGGTTTTCGGGCCTATTCATCAAACGGACCTCATCAGGAGAGTCGTGGCGACCAGCACCAGCGTGCCGCCGAACATGGAGAGCGCGTACGAGCGGACGTAGCCGTTCTGGATCCGCCGCAGCCGGCTGGAGATGCCGCCGATGGCGGCGGCCAGGCCGTTGACGAAGCCGTCCAGGCCGCGGCTGTCGAAATAGACCAGGGCCGCGGTGAGCGCCGAACCGGGCCGGACCAGGACGGCGTGGTTGAAGTCGTCCTGGAGCAGGTCACGGCGGGCGGCCCGGGTGAGCGCGGAGCCGACCGGCGGCACCACGGGGACGGCGGAGCGCCCGTACATCAGGTACGAGACCACGACGCCGACCACCATGCAGACCGTGGCGAGCACGGTGACCGTCAGTGCGGAGAGCGGCGAGTGACCCTCCTCGTGGCCGGTGACCGGCTCCAGCCAGTCGAGGAAGGAGCTGTTCAGGACGAACAGCCCGCCCGCGAAGACCGAGCCGAAGGCCAGCACGATCATCGGGGTCGTCATGGTGCCCGGCGACTCGTGCGGGTGCGGGTCGTGCCCCTCGGTGTCGGGCTGCCAGCGCTTCTCCCCGAAGAAGGTCAGGATCATCACCCGGGTCATGTAGAACGCGGTGACGGCCGCACCGACGAGGGTGCAGAGCCCGAGGATCCAGCCCTCGGTGCCGCCCTTGGCGAAGGCCGCCTCGATGATCTTGTCCTTGGAGAAGAAGCCGGACAGGCCGGGGAAGCCGATGATGGCCAGGTAGGCGAGGCCGAAGGTGACGAAGGTGACCGGCATGTACTTGCGCAGGCCACCGTAGTGACGCATGTTCACCTCGTCGTTCATGCCGTGCATGACCGACCCCGCGCCGAGGAACAGCCCGGCCTTGAAGAAGCCGTGCGTGACCAGGTGCATGATCGCGAAGGCGTAGCCGATCGGACCGAGGCCGGCCGCCAGGATCATGTAGCCGATCTGCGACATGGTCGACCCGGCCAGCGCCTTCTTGATGTCGTCCTTGGCGCAACCGATGATCGCACCGAAGAGCAGCGTGACCGCGCCGACCGCCACCACGGCGGTCTGGGCGTCCGGCGCCAGGTTGAAGATCGCACCGGAGCGGACGATCAGGTAGACGCCGGCGGTCACCATGGTGGCCGCGTGAATCAGGGCCGAGACCGGGGTCGGGCCCTCCATGGCGTCCCCGAGCCAGGACTGCAGCGGCACCTGGGCGGACTTGCCGCAGGCCGCCAGCAGCAGCATCAGGCCGATCGCCGTCAGCTTGCCCTCACTGGCCTGGCCGGCGTCCTGGAAGACCGGCCCGAAGGCGAAGGACCCGAACTCCGCGAACATCAGCATGATCGCGATGGAGAGGCCCATGTCACCGACGCGGTTGACGATGAACGCCTTCTTGGCGGCCGTCGCGGCGCTCGGCTTGTGCTGCCAGAAGCCGATCAGCAGGTACGAGGCGAGGCCCACGCCCTCCCAGCCGACGTACAGCAGGAGGTAGTTGTCGGCGATCACCAGCAGCACCATGGCCGCCAGGAACAGGTTCAGGTACCCGAAGAAGCGGCGCCGGCGCTCGTCGTGCGCCATGTACCCCACCGAGTAGAGGTGGATCAGCGTGCCCACGCCGGTGATCAGCAGGACGAAGGTGATCGAGAGCTGGTCGAGCAGGAACGAGACGTCGGCCTGGAAGCCGTTCACCGGGATCCAGGTGTACAGGAATTTGGTGACGGCGCGTTCCTCGGCGGGGCGGCCCAGCATGTCCGAGAACAGGGCGAGCCCGAAGCCGAAGGAGAGCGCGGCCAGCGCGGTGGCGAGCCAGTGACCGAAGCGGTCGAAGAACCGGCCGCCGAGCAGCAGCAGGGCAGCACCGGCCAGCGGAGCCGCCACGAGCAGCGGAATGAGAGAGTTCACCGAAGGCCCTCCGCCTACAGCTTCATCAGATTGCTGTCGTCGACCGAAGCGGAGTGCCTGGTCCGGAAGATGGAGACGATGATGGCGAGGCCGACCACGACCTCGGCCGCCGCGACCACCATGGTGAAGAACGCGATGATCTGGCCGTCCAGGTTGCCGTGCAGCCGGGAGAAGGTGACCAGGGCCAGGTTCGAGGCGTTGAGCATCAGCTCGACGCACATGAACAGGACGATCGCGTTGCGTCGGATCAGCACGCCGGAGGCGCCGATGGTGAACAACAGGGCGGAGAGATAGAGGTAGTTGACCGGATTCACTCCGCGCCCTCCTCGTCGTGGCCGTTCGACGCGGTGTGGTTGTTGGTACCCGCCGGTTCCAGCTCCTTGTGCGGGCCGTTGCCCGAGCCCTTGCCCGAACCGTTGCCCGGGCCGTTGCGCGGGCCCTTGCCCAAGCCCTTGCCGGAACCGTTGGCCGGGCCGTTGCCCGGGCCGTTGCGCGGGCCGGTCACCGACGGGCGCTCGGACGGCGCGCGGCCCAGCCAGTCGGCGGTGGTCGACTCCAGCTCGGCCATCCGCCGGAGCATCTCCTGGCTGACGTCGCGGATCTGGCCGCGCTCGCGCAGCGTCCCCATCACCGAGTCCTCGGCGGCCGTGCCGTCCGGCAGCAGGCCGGGGACGTCCACCGCGTTGTGCCGGGCGTAGACGCCGGGCGCGGGCAGCGGCGGGACCTGGGTGTTGTCCAGGATCCGCCGGGCCGCCAGCTCGCGCTGGGTCTTCGGGGCCTTCACGTGCTCGCGGTGGGTCAGCACCATGGCGCCGATCGCGGCCGTGATCAGCAGCGCGCCGGTGACCTCGAAGGCCCAGACGTACTTGGTGAAGATCAGCCGGGCCAGGCCCTGGACGTTGCCCTCGGCGTTGGCCTCGGCGAGGCCGGTGAAGGTGTCCAGCTTGGCGTTGGCGATGCCCGCGATCAGCAGCACGCCGAAGCCCAGCCCGCAGAGCACCGCGGCGAACCGCTGGCCCTTGAGCTGCTCCTTCAACGAGTCGGCGCTGGTGACACCGACCAGCATGACCACGAAGAGGAAGAGCATCATGATCGCGCCGGTGTAGACGACGATCTGCACCACGCCCAGGAACACCGCGCCCTGGGCCATGTAACAGACCGCCAGGGCGAGCATGGTGGCCGCCAGGCAGAGCGCGCTGTGCACGGCCTTCTTCATCAGCAGCATGCCCAGCGCGCCGCCGACGGCGATCACCGCGAGCACCCAGAACTGGACGGCCTCACCGGTGGAGGTCGCGCCCGTCACGGCGGCGAGGTTCAGCGTGGAGGAGGCGGTCACTGCTGGGCCTCCTTCTCCCGGTCGGTGCGCTCCTGCGGAACCGTCCCCGGCGCCGCCGCGGTGATCTCGCCCCGGTAGTAGGCGCCCTCGTCGGCGCCGGGGAAGATCGCGTGCGGGGTGTCGACCATCCCCTCGGAGAGGCCGACCAGCAGCTGCTCCTTGGTGAAGATGAGGTCCCGGCGGGAGGAGTCCGCGAGCTCGTACTCGTTGGTCATGGTGAGCGCGCGGGTCGGACAGGCCTCGATGCAGAGGCCGCAGAGGATGCAGCGGGCGTAGTTGATCTGGTAGACCGCGCCGTACCGCTCACCGGGCGAGTAGCGCTCCTCCTCGCGGTTGTCCGCGCCCTCGACGTAGATCGCGTCGGCCGGGCAGGCCCACGCGCAGAGCTCGCAGCCGACGCACTTCTCCAGGCCGTCCGGGTGCCGGTTCAGCTGGTGGCGGCCGTGGAAGCGCGGAGCGGTGGGCTTCTTCTGCTCCGGGTACTGCTCGGTGAGCCGCTTCTTGAACATGGCCTTGAAGGTCACGCCGAAGCCGGCGGCCGGCCCGAGGACGGAAGGCTTGTCGGGCCGGTCTGGCCGGTCGCCGCTGCCGTTCTGGTCGGACGACATCTCGGTTCAGCTCCCTTCGGAATGGTCGGCCCCGTTGAGGGCGTCCTGGAGTTGCTTCGGGGCGCGGCTGCGCCGGCGCGGGACCGGCTGGAGCTTCTGGCCGGGCAACGGCGGCACCGGGTACCCGCCCGCCATCGGGTCGAACTTCCCCGCGGACGGGGCCGCCTCCTCCGGCTCGGGCTTGCGCTTCACGACGTCCCGCGCCAGGGCGAGCAGCAGGATCGCGCCGGCCGGGGCGCCGACGTACAGCACCACCTCGCCGAAGTCGTAGCCCTCGTTCCGCAGCGCCCGGACGCTGGAGACCATGACCAGCCAGACCAGCGAGACCGGGATCAGCACCTTCCAGCCCAGCTTCATGAACTGGTCGTAGCGGAGCCGGGGCAGGGTGCCGCGCAGCCAGATGAAGAAGAAGAGCAGCAGCTGGATCTTGAGGATGATCCACAGCATCGGCCACCAGCCGTGGTTGGCCCCCTCCCAGAAGGTGGAGACCGGCCAGGGAGCGCGCCAGCCGCCCAGGAAGAGGGTGGACGCGACCGCCGAGACGGTGACCATGTTGACGTACTCGGCCAGCATGAACATCGCGAACTTCAGCGAGGAGTACTCGGTGTTGAAGCCGCCGACCAGCTCGCCCTCGGCCTCCGGGAGGTCGAACGGCGCCCGGTTGGTCTCCCCGACCATCGCGATGATGTAGACGATGAAGGAGACCGGCAGCAGGACCGCGAACCAGGTCGGCTGCTGCGAGGCGACGATCTCCGAGGTGGACATCGACCCCGAGTAGATGAACACCGCCGCGAAGGACAGGCCCATCGCGATCTCGTAGCTGATCATCTGCGCGGACGAACGGATCCCGCCGAGCAGCGGGTACGTCGAACCGGACGACCAGCCGGCCAGCACGATGCCGTAGATGCCGACCGAGGCCGTCGCCAGGATGTAGAGCAGCGCCACCGGGAAGTCGGTCAGCTGGAGCGGCGTCCGGGTGCCGAAGATCGACACCTCGTCACCGGCCGGGCCGAACGGGATCACCGCGAAGGCCATGAACGCGGGGATGGCGCAGACGATCGGGGCCAGGATGTAGACCGCCTTGTCGGCGCTCGTGACCACCAGGTCTTCCTTGAGCGCCAGCTTCACGCCGTCCGCGAGCGACTGCAGCATGCCCCAGGGGCCGTGCCGGTTGGGGCCGATGCGCAGCTGCATCCAGGCCACGACCTTGCGCTCCCAGACGATCGCGATCAGCACCGTGCCGACCAGGAAGGCGAAGCAGAAGACCGCCTTCAGCAGCACCAGCCACCAGGGGTCGCGGCCGAAGAAGCCCAGGGTCTCGTACGCGGCGAGGTTCACAGCTCCTCCTCCGGGGTCGGGTCGGCCTCAGTGCCGGGGGTGCCGGGGGTCGCGATGCCGGGGGTCGCGGTGCCGGGGGTCGCGGTGCCGGGGGTCGCGCCGCCCGGGGTCCCGGTGTCGGGGGTCGCGCCGCCCGGGGTCCCGGTGTCGGCCGCGATGGTGGCGGCCGCGATGGTGACCAGGTGGCCCACGGTGGTGCCGAGGGCGCGATGGGCGCCGCCCGGGGTCGAGTTGAGCGGGATCCAGACCGTGCGGTCCGGGATGTCCTTGGTGATCTCCAGCGGCAGCGTCAGCGACCCGGCCGGACCGGTCAGCCGCAGGGCGGCGGACGGCCCCTCCGTCACGCCGATCTCCTCCGCGGTGACCGGCGAGATCCGGGCGACCGCCCGGTGCCTCGTCCCCGCGAGGTGCTGGTCCCCCTGCTGGAGCGTGCCGTTGTCCAACAGCTGCCGCCAACCCGCGAGCACCGCCTGGCCGGTGGCCGGCCGGGGCAGCAGTCCCGGGTGGGTGGCCGGGTCGGTGGCCCGGTCCCCCGCCCACGGCGCGAACCGGTCCAGCTCCAGCCGGGCGGCCCGGACGTCGGGCAGGCCGAGCCGGTGGCCCAGCGCGTCGGCCAGCATGTTCAGCACCCGGGCGTCCGAGTGGAGGTGACGGCCCATCTGCTGGTCGGGCTTGAGTGCGGCCTCGAACATCCGCACCCGGCCCTCCCAGTCCAGGAAGGTGCCGGACTTCTCGGCCACCGCGGCGACCGGCAGCACCACGTCGGCGTGCGCGGTGACGGCGGACGGTCGCAGCTCCAGCGAGACCACGAACGGCACGGCGGCCAGCGCCTGCTCGGCGAGCGCCGGGTCCGGCAGGTCGTCCGGGTCGACACCGCCGACGAGCAGCGCGCCGAGTTCGCCGCCGACGGCCGCGCCGAGGATGTCCTCGGTGTCCCGGCCGGGCCGGGCCGGGAGTTCGGCCACCCCCCAGGCGGCGGCGGCCTCGGCGCGCGCGGCCGGCGCCGATACCGGACGGCCGCCGGGCAGCAGCCCCGGCAGTGCGCCGGCCTCGACCGCGCCGCGCTCACCGGCCCGGCGCGGCACCCAGGCGAGCCGGGCGCCGGTGGCGTGGGACAGTCGCAGGGCGGCGGTCAGTGCGCCGGGGGTGGCGGCCAGCCGCTCGCCGACCAGGATGACGGCGCCGGGGGTGCGCAGCAGCCCCCCGGCGCGGCCGGCGTCGTCGTTCAGCGGCTCGTCGGCGGCGAGCGCGGCCAGCCACTCGGCCTCGGTGCCGGGGGCGGCGGGCAGCAGCGCGCCGCGCAGCTTGGTCAGGCCCCGGGAGCCGAAGGCGGCGATCGAGAACACCTTGAGGCCGCCGGCGCGCGTCGCCTTGCGCAGCCTCAGGAAGACGATCGGCGACTCCTCCTCGGGCTCGAAGCCCGCGAGCAGGACGGCCGGAGCGCCCTCCAGCTCCTCGTAGGTGACGCCGCTCCCGTCGAGGTCGGTGCCGCGGCCGGCCACGACGGCGGCCAGGAAGTCCGCCTCCTCGCCGCTGTGCGGGCGGGCGCGGAAGTCCACGTCGTTGGTGCCGAGCACCACCCGGGCGAACTTGGCGTAGGCGTAGGCGTCCTCGACGGTGACCCGGCCGCCCGTGAGCACACCGGCCCGGGCGCCGCGCAGACCCTCGGCCGCCCTGGCCAGCGCCTCCGGCCAGGAGGCCGGGGCCAGTTCACCGGTGCCGGCGTCGCGGACGAGCGGGGTGGTGAGCCGGTCGCGCTGCTGGGCGTAGCGGAAGGCGAACCGGCCCTTGTCGCAGTTCCACTCCTCGTTGACCGCCGGGTCCTCCCCCGCCAGCCGGCGCAGCACCTTGCCGCGCCGGTGGTCGGTGCGCTGGGCGCAGCCGGAGGAGCAGTGCTCGCAGACGCTCGGCGAGGAGACCAGGTCGAACGGGCGGGAGCGGAAACGATAAGCCGCCGAGGTGAGAGCGCCGACCGGGCAGATCTGGATGGTGTTGCCGGAGAAGTAGGAGTCGAGCGGCTCGGCGTCGCCGGTGCCGACCTGCTGGAGGGCGCCGCGCTCGACCAGGTCGATGAACGGGTCCCCGGCGATCTGCTGCGAGAAGCGGGTGCAGCGGGCGCAGAGCACGCAGCGCTCGCGGTCCAGCAGCACCTGGGTGCTGAGCGGGATCGGCTTCTCGTAGGTGCGCTTCATCCCCTCGAAGCGGGAGTCGGTGTCGCCGGTCGACATCGCCTGGTTCTGCAGCGGGCACTCGCCGCCCTTGTCGCAGACCGGGCAGTCCAGCGGGTGGTTGATCAGCAGCAGCTCCATCACGCCGCGCTGCGCCTTCTCGGCCACCGGCGAGCTGACCTGCGTACGGACCACCATGCCCTCGGCCACCGGGATGGTGCAGGAGGCGACCGGCTTTCGCTGGCCCTCGATCTCGACGATGCACTGCCGGCAGGCGCCGGCCGGATCGAGCAGCGGGTGGTCGCAGAAGCGCGGGATCTGGGTGCCGATCTGCTCGGCGGCCCTGATCACCAACGTCCCCTTGGGGACCTGCACTTCGACGCCGTCGATGGTGAGCGTGACCAGCTCGACCGCGGGCTTGTCGCCCGTGTCGCCCGTGGAGGTGGATGGCTCTGTGATCGTCACGCGTGCACCTCCCTTTCGGTGGCGGACTGGTGGCCGGGGCGGGGGCCGTCGGCCCAGACGGTGGAGGCGGCCGGGTCGAACGGGCAGCGGCGCTCGGCGAGGTGCTGCTCGTACTCGGCCCGGAAGTACTGGAGCGAGGAGACGATCGGGCTGGCCGCGCCGTCGCCCAGGGCGCAGAAGGACTTGCCGTTGATGTTGTCGGCGATGTCGAGCAGCTTCTCCAGGTCGCCGTCGACGCCCTCCCCGGACTCGATCCGCTTGAGCAGCTGGACCAGCCAGTAGGTGCCCTCGCGGCACGGCGTGCACTTGCCGCAGGACTCGTGGGCGTAGAACTCCGTCCAGCGGGTCACGGCCCGGACGACGCAGGTGGTCTCGTCGAAGATCTGCAGCGCCTTGGTGCCGAGCATCGAGCCGGCCGCGCCGACCCCCTCGTAGTCGAGCGGGACGTCGAGGTGCTCGTCGGTGAACATCGGGGTGGACGAGCCGCCCGGCGTCCAGAACTTGAGCCGGTGCCCGGCCCGGACGCCCCCGCTGATGTCCAGCAGCTGGCGCAGGGTGATGCCGAGCGGGGCCTCGTACTGGCCGGGGTTGGTGACGTGGCCGGAGAGCGAGTAGAGCGTGAAGCCCGGGGACTTCTCGGTGCCCAGGCCCTTGAACCACTCCTTGCCCTTGGCCAGGATCGGCGGCACCGAGGCGATCGACTCGACGTTGTTGACCACCGTCGGACAGGCGTAGAGGCCGGCGATGGCCGGGAACGGCGGGCGCAGCCGGGGCTGGCCGCGGCGCCCCTCCAGCGAGTCCAGCAGGGCGGTCTCCTCGCCGCAGATGTACGCGCCGGCGCCGGCGTGCACGGTGATGTCGAGGTTGATGCCGGAGCCCAGGATGTCCTTGCCGAGCAGCCCGGCCTCGTACGCCTCGGCGACGGCGGCCTGGAGGCGGCGGAGCACCGGGACGACCTCGCCGCGCAGGTAGACGAAGGCGTGGTCGCAGCGGATCGCGTAGGACGCGATGATCATGCCCTCGATCAGCGAGTGCGGGTTGGCGAAGAGCAGCGGGATGTCCTTGCAGGTGCCCGGCTCGGACTCGTCCGCGTTCACCACCAGGTAGTGCGGCTTGCCGTCGTTCTGCGGGATGAACTGCCACTTCATGCCGGTGGGGAAACCGGCGCCGCCGCGGCCGCGCAGGCCGGAGTCCTTGACCAGGGCGATCACGTCGTCCGGAGGCATCGCGAGGGCGGCCTTCAGGCCCTCGTAGCCGGCGTGACGGCGGTAGGTGGCGAGCGTCCAGGGGCGGCTGTCGTCCCAGGACGCGGAGAGCACGGGGGTGAGCAGCTTCTCGGCCGGCTCGGCGGACGTCATCACGCTTCGGTCCCTTCGTGGCCGGTTCCGTCGCGGTGGGTGCCCTCGCTGCGGGTGCCGTCGCGGTGGGTACCGTCGCTGCGGGTGCCCTCGTGGCGGGGGGAGACGACCTTGGTGCCGGCGGTGCCGGGCAGAGCCTCGCCCTTGGCCAGGCGCAGCCCGGCCAGCGACGGCGCGCCGCCCGCCCCGGACTCGTCCACGACGCCGGCGCGCTCGTCGGCGAAGCCGGCCAGGATCCGGGCGGACTCCTTGAAGCTGCAGAGCCGGGCGCCACGGGTGGGCCGGACCTCCTCGCCCGCGCGCAGGTCGTCGACCAGCTGCCGGGCGCTCTCCGGAGTCTGGTTGTCGAAGAACTCCCAGTTGACCATCACCACGGGGGCGTAGTCGCAGGCGGCGTTGCACTCGATGTGCTCGATCGAGATCTCGCCGTCCTCGGTGGTCTCGTTGTTGCGGATGCCGAGGTGCTGCTGGAGCTCGTCGAAGATCTGGTCGCCGCCGAGCACCGCGCAGAGGGTGTTGGTGCAGACCCCGACGTGGTACTTCCCGGCCGGCCGGCGCCGGTACATGGTGTAGAAGGTCGCGACGGCGGTCACCTCGGCGGTGGTGAGGTCCAGCTGCTCGGCGCAGAACCGGATGCCGGTCGCGCTGACGAAGCCCTCCTCCGCCTGCACGAGGTGCAGCAGCGGGAGCAGGGCGGACCGGGCCACCGGGTAGCGGCCGATCAGCTCCGCGGCGTCGGCGGCGAGGCGCGCGCGCACCTCCTCGGGGTACGGCCTGGCCGGCAGTGCCGGCAGTCCGAGTTCCACGTTGCTCACCGGTCCACGCCTCCCATCACCGGGTCGATCCCGGCCACCGCGACGATCACGTCGGCGACCTGGCCGCCCTCGCACATCGCCGCCATCGTCTGCAGATTGGTGAACGACGGGTCCCTGAAGTGGACCCGGTACGGGCGCGTCCCGCCGTCGCTGACCACGTGCACGCCCAGCTCGCCCTTGGGCGACTCGACCGCCGCGTACGCCTGGCCGACCGGGACCCGGAAGCCCTCGGTGACCAGCTTGAAGTGGTGGATCAGCGCCTCCATCGAGGTGCCCATGATCTTGCGGATGTGGTCGAGGGAGTTGCCCATCCCGTCCGGGCCGACGGCCAGTTGGGCGGGCCAGGCGATCTTCTTGTCGGCCACCATGACCGGGCCCGGACGCAGCCGGTCCAGGCACTGCTCGACGATCCTCAGCGACTGCCGCATCTCCTCCAGCCGGATCAGGAAGCGGCCGTAGGAGTCGGCGCTCTCGGCGATCGCGACCTCGAAGTCGTAGTCCTCGTAGCCGCAGTACGGATCGGTCTTGCGCAGGTCGTGCGGCAGGCCGGTGGCGCGCAGGATCGGGCCGGTGGCACCGAGGGCCAGGCAGCCGGGCAGGTCGAGGAAGCCGACGTCGACCAGGCGGGCCTTGAACACCGGGTTGCCGGTGGCCAGCTTGTCGTACTCGTGCATCCGCGAGCGGAGCGTCCTGACCGCCTCGCGGATCTGGTCGACCGCGCCGGGCGGGAGGTCCTGGGCGAGGCCGCCCGGGCGGACGTAGGCGTGGTTCATCCGCAGGCCGGTGACCAGCTCGAAGACGTCCAGGATGAGCTCGCGGTCGCGGAACCCGTAGATCATCAGGGTGGTGGAGCCGATCTCCATGCCGCCGGTGGCCAGGCAGACCAGGTGGGAGGAGATCCGGTTGAGCTCCATCATCAGGACGCGGATGACGCTGGCGCGGTCCGGGACGTCGTCGGTGATGCCGAGCAGCTTCTCGACCGCCAGACAGTAGGCGGTCTCGTTGAACAGCGGGGTCAGGTAGTCCATCCGCGTCACGAAGGTGGTGCCCTGGACCCAGCTGCGGAACTCCATGTTCTTCTCGATGCCGGTGTGGAGGTAGCCGATGCCGCAGCGCGCCTCCGTCACCGTCTCGCCGTCGATCTCCAGGATCAACCGCAGCACGCCGTGGGTGGACGGGTGCTGGGGGCCCATGTTGACGATGATGCGCTCGTCGTCGGCCCGGCCGACCGCCTCGACCACCTCGCCCCAGTCGCCGCCGGTGACGGTGAAGACCCGGCCCTCGGTGGTCTCGCGGGACGCCGCGGCCTCCGCCGCTGCCGCCTCCTCGGCCGCCGCCGCTGCCGCCTCTTCGGCCTTCTCGTAGTGCTGAGTACTCATCAGCTGTACGACCTCCGCTGGTCGGGTGCCGGGATCTGGGCGCCCTTGTACTCGACGGGGATGCCGCCGAGCGGGTAGTCCTTGCGCTGCGGGTGGCCCAGCCAGTCGTCCGGCATCATGATCCGGGTGAGCGCGGGGTGCCCCTCGAAGACCAGGCCGAAGAAGTCGTAGGCCTCGCGCTCGTGCCAGTCGTTGGTCGGGTAGACGCTGACCACGGACGGGATCCGCGGGTCGGAGTCCGGAGCGGTCACCTCCAGCCGGAGCAGCCGGCCATGGGTGATCGAGCGCAGGTGGTAGACCGCGTGCAGCTCACGACCCTGGTCGCCCGGGTAGTGGACGCCGCTCACGCCGAGACAGAGCTCGAAGCGGAGCGCGGGGTCGTCGCGCAGCGTGCGGACGGTCTTCAGCAGGTGCTCGCGGGCGACGTGGAAGGTGAGCTCGGCGCGGTCGACGACGGTCTTCTCGATCACCTCCGCGGGGTCGAGGCCCTGCTCCTCCAGCGCCCCCTCCAGCTCGTCCGCGACCTCGTCGAACCAGCCCCCGTAGGGGCGTTGGCTCGCGGGCGGCAGGGCGATCGGGGCGGCGAGGCCGCCGAAGCCGGAGGTGTCACCGCTGCCCTCGGCGCCGAACATGCCCTGGCGCCGGCCGACCACCTCGACCGGGATCTCGCGGTGCGGCTGCTCGCGCCGGGTCTCGGGTACCTGGTCGTTCATCGCAGCTGCCCCCGCATCTCGCTCACCGGGGTGGCCTTCAGGGCGAGCGCCTCACCCAGCTCCTCGGCGCGGCGGCGGTTCGCGCCCAGCGGCTCGTGCTGGATCTTGTCGTGCAGCTTCAGGATCGCGTCCATCAGCATCTCCGGGCGGGGCGGGCAGCCGGGCAGGTAGATGTCGACCGGGACGATGTGGTCGACACCCTGCACGATCGCGTAGTTGTTGAACATGCCGCCCGAGGAGGCGCAGACACCCATCGAGATGACCCACTTCGGGTTGGCCATCTGGTCGTACACCTGGCGCAGCACCGGGGCCATCTTCTGGCTCACCCGCCCCGCCACGATCATCAGATCGGCCTGCCGGGGGGAGCCCCGGAAGACCTCCATGCCGAACCGGGCCAGGTCGTAGCGGCCGGCGCCGGTGGTCATCATCTCGATCGCGCAGCAGGCCAGTCCGAAGGTGGCCGGGAAGAGCGACGCCTTGCGCACCCAGCCCGCGGCCGTCTCCACACTCGTGAGCAGAAAGCCGCTCGGCAGCTTCTCCTCGATTCCCATCAGATCCCTCTCAATGCCCTCGGTGCCCTCAAGTCCTGTGGTTCGTCCGTCCGTTCGGGTCGCTGCACCCCGCCGGGCTTGTCCGCCCGTTCACAAAGTCAGCGGCCGCCCCGCGCTCAGTCCCACTCCAGGCCGCCGCGACGCCAGACGTAGGCGTAGGCGACGAAGACGGTGGCGATGAACAGGAGCATCTCGACCAGCCCGAAGATCCCCAGGGCGTCGAAGCTCACCGCCCACGGGTAGAGGAAGACGATCTCGATGTCGAAGACGATGAAGAGCATCGCCGTCAGGTAGTACTTGATCGGGAACCGACCGCCGCCCACGGGCTGCGGGGTCGGCTCGATGCCGCACTCGTACGCCTCCAACTTGGCCCGGTTGTATCGCTTCGGGCCGGTCAGTGAGGCCATCACGACCGAGCCGACCGCGAACGCCGCCGCGATGGCACCGAGTACGAGGATCGGCGCGTAGGCATTCATAGCCCCCGCTCCCTCCGTCCAGTCGTCCTTGACTGCAGATCGGAACCGACGGGTCACGCTGTGGTGGACCCGCGATCCAGTTCCCGAGATCCACCTCATGTGAGGCAGTTCACAAAGCCTGGAACGAGCGCATCCTATGCCCGTCGGCTTGTGATCTGCGACACGCAGTTCACGACGATCTTTGTGATCTACGCCACCCCTGGAATGGTGGCGAAAGTGAACATGCCCAGAGTTGTCAACGCAAAGAAGTCAAACAGTCACAACCAGTCGCATTTCTGCGTGAAGCAGCTGGTCAGGGCCGCGCTCCTATATCAACTATGCTCCGCTCAAGGCAAATTTCTGGGCGCAATGTTGACGTGTTATAGCGCCTCACTCGCAGGGGTGGCGGGCCTCCGAACGCCCGCTTGACCCTTCGTTCACAAGCGCGCGAGCGGGCCCCGGGACGGGGGCGGGGGCGCGGCGGGGGCGGGGGCAGTGGCGCGGCGGGGGCGGGGCGGGTGCGGAGGCGGATGCGGGGGCGGTGGAGGTGCCGCACCGGGTGCGGTGGGGGCCGGGTCGGGGGCGGTGGAGGTGCGGTGGCGCCTGCTGATGGGTACCGGGTGCCTAGTGCCGGGTGTGTGCCTCGCCGGCTGCCGGCTTCGTCGGCTCGCTGTCCGGATGCCCGACGGCACGGCGACGCATGCCGCGGCCGTGGCATGCGCCGCCGGACGGTGGGGTGGGTGGAACGCTGGGGTGGGTGGTGGGGCCGTCAGGCCAGGGCTTGGCTAGGAACCGGCCTCCCAGACCCAGGCGGCGATGCCAACGCGGTTCCGGGCGCCGATCTTGCGCTGGACTGTGGCCAGGTGGTTCTTCACCGTCCCGGCAGTGATGAACAACTGCGCGCCGATCTCCGCGTTGGTCGCCCCGCCGGCGACGAGCTGAGCGATCTCCCTCTCTCGCGGAGTGAGTTCCTCGATGAACTCGGGGCCCTGCCGGTCCTGCCCGCCCTGTGTCTCCTTCCTCTCCTGCCTGCCCCTGCTCCCCTGCTCCAGACGTCCCGACCGCTGGCGATCGTGCTCCTGCCCCTGCTGCGACAGCTGCCGCAGCAGGCGGACGGTAACCTGCGGGCTGACCAACGCATCCCCGGCGACCGCCGCCCGGACCGCCTCCGCGAGCAGCGCCGGGCCCGAGCGCTTCAGCAGGAACCCGGCCGCACCGGCGCAGATCGCCGTGTGCACGTACTCGTCCAGGTCGAAGGTGGTGACCACGACCACCCGGAACTCCCCGCCCAACTGCCTGGTCAGCTCCAGCCCGTCCAACCGGGGCATCCGGATGTCCGCGAGGATCACGTCCGGCCGCAGCCGACGGGCCTCCTCCACCGCCACCGCACCGTCCTCGGCCTCACCCACCACCTCGATGTCCGGCTGTGCGTCCAGAATGATCCGGTACGCACTGCGGATCGCCTCGTCGTCATCGGCGAGAAGGACTCGGATGCTCATCGGCCCTCCAAGGGCATCGTTGCAGTGACTCGCCAGCCGCCGGTCTTCTCCCGCCCGGAGGAGAGCGTCCCGCCCAGCGCCTCGACCCTGGCCGCCAGCCCGGCCAGTCCGCTGCCGCCGCGACGGACCTCCCCGAGGCGCGGTCCGGACGTCTGCGGACCGCCACCGTCGTCCTGCACCATGACCTCCAGCCGTCGGCCCTCGCGCCGTACCTTGACGTCCACCGCTCGCGCGGCGGGCGCGTGGCGCCTGACGTTCGTCAGCGCCTCGACCACGATCCGGTAGGCCGTCGCCGCCACCTCCCGGGGTACGCCGACCTGTTCCGCCGGGGTGTCCAGCCGGACAGTGGCACCACCGGACTCCGCGAACCGATCGGTGAGTTCGGTGAGTTCGGCCAGGCCCGGCTGCGGCCCTCGCTCCGGTCCGTCCGGCTCCTCGCTGCGCAGCAGGTGGACCGTCCGGTCGAGCGAGGCCAGCGCCTGCAGCCCGGCCTTCTCTATCCGCTCGAACAGGGCTGCCGCACGGGCCGGGTCGGAGGCGGCCAGCACGATGCCCGCCTGTGCCTGGGCGACCATGCCGCTGACATCGTGCGCGACGAAGTCGTGCAGGTCGTGGGCGAGTTCCAGCCGTTGGACGCGACGGGCGGCGGCCACCGAGCGCCGCCTGGTCTCGTCCAGCCCGCGCAAGTACAGCCCGGCCAGCACCACCGGCAGCGTGAAGGCCGAACCGAACCCGAAGAGGGTCAGTGCGTCCAGCGGGCCGCCGACGATCACGTCGAACCGGGACGGCCAGAGCGCGACCGCGCCGCCGACCGTCCAGGCCGCCACCGCCGACCGCCTCCCGTCCTCGGCCCGCAGCGCCAGCACCACCAGCAGGAGCAGGGAGGCGAGTTCGAGCAGACCGACCAAGCCGGGCCAGCGGTCCGCCTCGACCCACCGGCCGGCGGCCCAGACACCCGCCGTGGTCGCCACCGAAACCGCACCGGCCGCACCGGTCACGGTCACCACCCCGTACCGCCCGCGTGCCGCCCAACCGATCAGCAGGACCGCCGGGACCGCCAACGCCAGAATCTGACTCATCGTCGCCTCCTTTCCCGCGGTCAGCCTACGGACTTCAACTCCCGGCCGCCTGTGCCGATCGGCATATTTGCGCACACCCTCTGAGCAGCAAGAACAGCCCGATCGGCATCTGCCGCAGGCCGCAGCGGACCGCCAGGCTTGACCCGTCGAACCGGCCGCAGGGGCCGGTCGAGAGGGGAGTCCACGGCCATGAGCACCGTCACCCGCACCCCGGCCGCGCGTCCGAACAGGGCCGGGACCACGACCGGCGCCGCCGCCATTGCCGGCGGACACGCACCGGCCACCACCAAGGCCCCCGTTCCGCGGTGGGCCGAACTGGCCGCCAAGGCCACCGTCTGGACCACCGTGCCCTCCGGGCTCTGGCGGATCGTGTTCGGTCTCGGCATCCCGGTCGGCTTCAGCGGCGAGACCGCGGAGTTGGCCGCCCGGCACAACCCCGGCTGGGGCACCGTGTACGTGGTGGTCCTGAGTGCCCTGGCCGAGTCGCTCGCCTTCCTCACCGTCGGCCTGGTCCGCCCCTGGGGCGAGGTGGTGCCCCGCTGGATCCCGCTGATAGGAGGCCGCAGGATCCGCCCGCTCGCCGCGATCGTCCCGGCCATACTCGGCTCCGTGGTCCTGACCTGGCTCGGGATGGCGGCCCTGTTCGGCGGCTGGAGCAGCAACATGAGCGACCCCGAAGCCCCGCACGGCTTTGCCGGGCTCGTCATGACCCTCTGCTACCTGCCGCTGGTCGCCTGGGGTCCCTTGCTCGCGCTCGTCACCTTCGCCTACGCCCGCCGCACGCTGGGCCGCCGATGACGAAGGCGCCGCGCTACACCGCAGCCGAAGCCGAAGTCGGCTCCGTCTCCTCCTCGGCCACCGCCGCTCGTGCTGCATCCCGCGCTTCGCCCCCGGCCGCATCCCGGGCCGGAGCGACGGCGGTCCGGCGGCCCCATTCGGTGGCAACCAGGACGAGAGCGCCGCCCAGGAGCGCGAGCGGGCCGAGGTGGTTGCCGGCGAGTGTGATGCCGAAGACGGCGGCCCAGAGCGGTTCGGTGCCGAGCAGCAGGCTGACCCTGGACGGTGAGGTGGTGCGGACGGCCCACATCTGCACGAAGAAGGCGAACAGCGTGCAGAGCAGGGCGAGATGCAGCAGCCAAGCCCACTGGGCGGGGCCGTACGAGGCGGCGACCGTCCACGGCAGCGGTCCGGCGAACGGCGCGACGACGGCGAAAACCACTGTCGCGGTCGCGAGTTGGACCCAGGTGAGGGCCAACGAGTCGGTGTCCCGGATGGACCGGAGGCGAGCCATCGCCAGTACGTGCACGGTCCGCACCACCGCGGCACCGAGCACCAGCAGATCGCCCAGCGAGGGCGCCTTCAGCCCACCGCCCCCGGTGAGAAGGGCGACGCCGGCCACCGCCAGCCCGGCCGCGGCAAGGAAGGCCCGCGGCAGCGGCGTCCGGGCAAGCGCGCTCTCCGCGAGAGGAGTGAACACCATGGTGAGACTGATGATCAGACCGGCGTTGGTGGCCGAGGTGTGCACCGCACCGTAGGTCTCCAGCAGAAAGACGCCGCCGAGCACCAGCCCCAGCACCGCACCGCCCAGCCACTCGGCCCGGCCCATCCCCCGCAGCCCCCGCCATGCCGCCAGTCCCAGCACCGGCAGCACCAGGCCGAACCTCAGCACCAGCATCGCCACCACCGTCCCCGGTTCGGCCACCTGCTGGACGGCCAGAAAGCTCGATCCCCACACCACTGCCACCAGCAGTACGGGCACATCACGAAGGAAGGACGACGAACCACGCATGGACAGGAACCCTCCGGAGCGAACGGAACCGACGAGGAGATTCCCGTACGACATCGGACGGATCTCGGGCCAGGGCAAGCCCCCCAGCAAAGGCCCGCCATCTTCGCGCACCCGACCGCCGGCGATCAACGGCTTTCGGGCGCCGCCCGTCGCCGCACCCTTGCGCTCCCGCGCCGCGCGTATCCCGTTCCCATCGCCCGATCTCCCAACGTCCGACCTCCCAACGTCCGACCTCCCAACGTCCGACCTCCCAACGTCCGGCCTCCCAACGTCCGGCCTCAGCCGGCCAGCAGACCGTGGGCTGCGGCGACGGCCTCGATGTCGGCGGGCGTGCCGGACATGATGACGCGGACGTGTTCGGTGACGAGTTCGACCGGCCAGTCCCACCAGGCGGCGCGCAGCAGGCGGTCGACGTCCGCATCGTCGAAGCGCCGACGAATCGGGCGGGCGGGGTTTCCGCCGACGACGGTGTACGGCTCGACATCGGAGGTGACCACGGAACCGGCGGCGATGATCGCGCCGTCGCCGATCCGGACACCGGGCAGGACGGTGGCGCCGTAGCCGAACCAGACGTCGTTGCCGACCACGGTGTCACCCCGGCTCGGGAGGCCCGTGACGATGTCCAGCGTCCGCTCGGTCCAGGTGCCGCCGAACATGGTGAACGGAAAGGTGGAGACTCCGACGGTGGGGTGAGCGGCGCCGGCCATCAGGAATCGGGTGCCGGTGGCGATCGCGCAGTACTTGCCGATCACCAGCCGCTCGGGCCCGTACGCATAGAGGACGTTGCGCTCCACGAACCGAGTGGCACCGTCCGGGTCGTCGAAGTAGGTGTATTCGCCGACCTGGATGCGCGGGTCGCTGACCAGTGGGCGCAGCAGCACGACGCGGTCGTGGCCGGCGAGCGGGTGAAGCACGGTGTGGTCGGGGATGGTGGCAGCCATGGAACTCCTTGGGCAGCTCAACGAACATCGCGAAATGCGACCAGAGTCGCATTAAGATGAGAATGGCATGGCGGCACCGCCACAGCAAGTCTTAATGCGACTGGAGTCGACTTTGAGTGAGGAAGCCCGAACCCCCACCCCTCGCCCCGGCGGGCGCAGCACCCGGGTGCGCGAGAACGTCGTCGCCGCCACGCTGGCCGAGGTCACCGAGAAGGGTTACGACGGCCTGACCGTCGACGCGGTCGCAGCCCGCTCCGGCGTCCACAAGGCCACCCTGTACCGCCGCTGGAACGGGGTGGACGGCCTGGTCGCGGACGCACTGACCGCCTCCGCCGACCAGCCCTGGCCACTCCCCGACACCGGCGACCTCGCCGGCGACCTCCGCCGCATCGCCCACGAGGTCTACGCCGTCTTCACCGACCCCGAACTCGGCCCGACCCCGACCGCACTGATCACCGCCGCCCAGCGCTCCGACGTCGGCGCAACCGCCCTCCGCGCCTTCTTCGCAGCACGCCACCGGCAAGCCGCCGCGGTGGCCGAACGCGCCGTCGAACGCGGCGAGCTGCCCGCCGACACCGACGGCGCCGAGGTGATCCGGGCCGCCACCGCGCCGATCTACTACCGCCTGTTCGTCACCGGCGAGCCACTGGACGCCCGCACCGCCGAGCGAGCAGCCGACGCCGCCACCCTCGCCGCCCGCGCAGGCCTGTTCGCCACAGAGGCCGACTGATCCACACCACTCACCCCGCACCACCCACCCCGGCCCGCTCCCCCCGGTCCATCCACCCCAGCCCGCCCCCCCCGGTTCATCCACCCCGGACCGCTCCCCCAACCGCTGAGGCCACCCTCCCCGACCTGCTCACGCACCCCTCGCCGCACCACCCACCCCGGCCCGCTCACACCTCCCTCTCTGCGCCGCCCGCCCCCGACGTCTACCGGAACCACTTTGCGCCGTGGATGATGTCGCCATGACAACATCGCCGTCCACCACCCCCCGGAAGGCCCGTCAAGTGAAGCGCAAGCACTGGGCGTTGTTCGCCGTCGCCACCGTCCTCCCGCTCGTCGCGACCACCGGCACCGCCGCCGCGGAGACCCCGCCGGGCGCGGCCCAGACGCCGACCGCGCCCGCCACGTGCACGTACACCCCGGCCGTGCCGGCCGACAACTTCAAGGGCATCCCGGTCTTCGACGCGAAGAAGGCCGCCAAGCCCTACAGCGCGACGCTGAAGACCAGCCAGGGAGCGATCACTTTCCAGGCCCTGACCGCGGAAGCCCCCTGCACCACCTTCTCGTTCCGCTTCCTCGCCGAGCACGACTACTTCGACCGCAGTCATTGCCACCGCCTCACCACGCAGCGGATCTTCGTCCTCCAGTGCGGCGACCCGACCGGAACCGGCAGCGGCGGCCCCGGCTACTCCTTCCCGGACGAGAACCTGACCGGCGCCACCTACCCCGCCGGAACCGTGGCCATGGCCAACGCCGGTCCGAACACCAACGGCAGCCAGTTCTTCTTCGTCTGGAAGGACACCAAGCTCTCCCCCGCCTACACCCCGTTCGGGCGGATCACCGCGGGCCTCGACGTCCTGCAGAAGATCGCGGCGGGCGGCGAGGACGACCAGAACAATCCGGGCGACGGGTTCCCCACGCTCCCGGTGAACATCCGCAACGTGAAGATCAGCTCCCGCTGAACCGGCCCGCCCGGCGACCGCCAGGCTCCCGTACGGTGGTCAGCGTCACCGAGCCGTACGGGAGCCGCGCGCATGGACAGCAGGATCTGGGAGAGCGTCGACCACCTGGTCGCCTGGCTGGACGACGAGAGCCGGCTCTCCCCTCAGGAGGAACGGCTGCTCCGCATCCTCAAGCTGTCCGAGGAGGTCGGCGAGGTCGGCGCCGCGGTGGTAGGAGCCACCGGACAGAACCCCCGCAAGGGGGTCACCCACACCTGGGAGGACGTCCAGCACGAACTCTGCGACGTCGTCTTCTCCGCCCTCGTCGCCCTCCGCACCCTCACTCCGGACGCCGCCCAGGTCTTCGCCGACCGCCTCGCGTACGTCGAGCAGCGCTCCACCGCCAGCCGCCGCCCGGAGTAGCCGCGCACACGGCGATCACCACGGTCACGGCGGTCACGGCGATCACCGCGATCACCGCGATCACGGCGACTGCTGCACACCCGCCTCGCACCCGGCCAACGTCACGGACATCCCGCGCCCCGGCGATCGTGGCTGCGGGCAGCTCGCAACCCAACGCCACCGCGCGGCGGCCCGCAATCTGAGTACTTCTACGGATGCCCCGGCCCGGCCAGGCCCCCTACGGTCGTCGGTGGCGGACGAATCCTGGGGGCATCGGATGGCAGCCAAGACCGGCGGGTGGATCGGCGAAGCGGTGCCCGGGGTGCAGCGGCGGCCCGGGATCCGACGGGCGCTGGTGTGGGGGATCGGGATCTGCCTGGCGTTCACCGTCGTCGCCGTCGGCTGGATCGCGCAGGTGATGGTGGCGACCGTCCACCCACCCGAGACCGACGCCGACCGAGCAGAGAAGCTGGCAACCCTGCACTACCGGCAGAACCCGGGCAAGGGGCGGTACTACGTCCCGGCGGAGGCCGTGTTCGGCCGACTGCCCGACGGAACGCGGGCGGGCTACCTCCACTACCAGGTGCAGGCCGGCCCGGACTCCAACGTGGACGACTTCCTCCGGGTCTACGACCTGCCGCAGCCCGGCGCCCCGGCGCCGATCCCGGACGATCTGCGGGCGGCGTTTCCCGGGGAGGAGCCGGCCGAGGCTCCTCTGGTGCGGCAGACGGGGACGGACAAGCGGCAGATCTTCGTCGTCACCGCGGCAGCCGGCTCACCGCAAGGCGCCGACATCTACGTGCGCGCGACCGGCTGAACCGCCCCCGCCCTGGCCCGTCCCCGCCCCCTGCCGGGGCCGGGGGCGGGCAGCGGCACCCGTCAGCCGACGACCGCCACCCGCCACAACCACCAGCACCGGCACCGGCACCGGCACCGGTCACACGACACCCGTCACGCGACACGCATCACGCGACACCCGTCACGCGTTCGGGGCGACCCGGGCGAGGCCGTTGATGATGCGGTCCATGGCGTCGCCACCCTGCGGGTCGGTCAGGTTGGCGAGCATCTTGAGGACGAACTTCATCAGCATCGGGTGGGTCAGGCCGCGCTGGGTGGCGAGCTGCATGACCTTGGGGTTGCCGATGAGCTTCACGAAGGCGCGGCCCATCGTGTAGTAGCCGCCGTAGACGTCCTTGAGGATGCGCGGGTAGGCCTGGAGGGCGCGCTCACGACCGGCGTCGGTGACCCGGGCGTTGGCCTGGACGATGACGCCGGCGGCGATCTGCCCGGATTCCATCGCGTAGGCGATGCCCTCGCCGTTGAACGGGTTGACCATGCCGCCGGCGTCGCCGACGAGCAGCAGGCCGCGGGTGTAGTGCGGCTGCCGGTTGAAGGCCATCGGCAGGGCGGCGCCGCGGATCGGGTCGGTCATGTTCTCCGGGGTGTAGCCCCATTCCTCCGGCATGCTCGCGCACCAGGCCTTGAGCACCTCGCGCCAGTCCAGCTCGCCGAAGGCGGGCGAGGAGTTGAGGATGCCGAGGCCGACGTTGGAGGTCCCGTCGCCCATGCCGAAGACCCAGCCGTAGCCGGGCAGCAGCTTGCGCTCGCCGCCGCGGGTGTCCCACAGCTCCAGCCAGGACTCGAGGTAGTCGTCGTCGTGGCGCGGGGAGGTGAAGTACGTCCGGTAGGCGACGCCCATCGGGCGGTCCTCGCGGCGGTGCAGGCCCATGGCGAGCGAGAGCCGGGTGGAGTTGCCGTCGGCGGCGACGACCAGCGGGGCCCGGAACGTCACCTCGCGCTTCTCCTCCCCGAGCCGGGCGGTGACGCCGACGATCCGGCCGGTCCGGTCGTCCAGCACCGGGCCGCTGACGTTGCACCGCTCGTACAGCCGCGCGCCCGCCTTCTCGGCCTGACGGGCGAGCAGCTCGTCGAAGTCGGCGCGCTTGCGCACCAGGCCGTAGTCGGGGAAGGCCGACAGCTCCGGCCAGTCGAGTTCGAGCCGGACACCGCCGCCGATGATCCGCAGGCCCTTGTTGTGCAGCCAGCCGTTCTCCACCGACACGTCGATGCCCATGTCGACCAGCTGCTTGGTGGCGCGCGGGGTCAGGCCGTCGCCGCAGACCTTCTCACGCGGGAACGAGGTCTTCTCCAGCAGCAGGACGTCGAGGCCGGCCTGGGCCAGGTAGTACGCGGTGGTGGAGCCGGCCGGGCCTGCGCCGACCACGATGACGTCCGCGGTGCTCTCCACGGGGCTGTCCGGCTTCGTCAGGTCGGCTGCGGTCTCGGACACGGTGGGCACTCTCCTGGAGCTGCGGCTGGGGGACGGCGGCTGTCCCCGGCAGTCTAGTTGCCGTCCTCGGGACCGGATCCGACGGCGGCACCAGCCGCGGACGAACAGCCGGACGCCGAACCGACTCCCGAACCGGCTCCCGAAGCGCCTCCCGGAGCGGCTCCCGAACTGACTCGCGAGCCGCCTCCCAAAGCGACTCCCGAACCACCACCCGTCCCAGCACCGGATCAGCAGCTCGTGGAGGCGTTCCAACTGAACGCCTCCACCGTGAACCGGCAGGCGGCGGCGATGCTGCGCGCCGGCGTGGTCCAGCGGATCCGGACCCGGACGGCGGGGTGGCCCGCACGTTCGCCATCACCCCGACCGGGGACAAGACCCTCGCGGCGGACCGCAACCGTCACCAGGACGGGCCCGACCGGGTGCCGAAGGCTGGACGGCCGCACACGGCCTCACCGGACCCCACCCGACGAGCCCCGGCCAGCGCGATCCACCCACCAGGACGCTGCCGGCAAGACGCGACCGGCGGGCCCGCCACGAGGCGTAGGGCCCGCCGGAAGGCGCAGAGAGGTCCTACGCGGAGACCTTGTAAGCGCGGTGCAGCGCGACGATCCCGCCGGTCAGGTTGCGCCAGGCGACCTTGGACCAGCCGGCCGCCTGGAGCTTCGCGGCCAGCTCGGGCTGGTCGGGCCAGGCGCGGATGGACTCGGCGAGGTAGACGTACGCGTCCGGGTTGCTGCTGACCGCGGTGGCGACCGGCGGCAGCGCGCGCATCAGGTACTCGGTGTAGACCGTGCGGAACGGCGTCCAGGTCGGCGTCGAGAACTCGCAGATCACCAGCTTGCCGCCGGGCTTGGTGACCCGGAACATCTCGCTCAGCGCGGCGTCGGTGTCGTGGACGTTGCGCAGCGCGAAGGAGATCGTCACCGCGTCGAAGGTGTCGTCCGCGAACGGCAGGCTGGTGGCGTCCCCCGCGGTCAGCGGAAGCTCGGGGTGGCGGCGCTTGCCCTCCGAGAGCATGCCCACCGAGAAGTCGCACGGGACGACCTTGGCCCCGGCCTCGACGAAGGGCAGCGAGGAGGTGCCGGTGCCGGCACCGAGGTCGAGCACGAGGTCCCCCGGTCCTGCGGCCACCGCCTCGGCCACCGCCCGGCGCCAGGCGCGCGCCTGACCGAGGGAGATCACGTCGTTGGTGCGGTCGTACTTGGCCGCGACGTCGTCGAACATGGCGGCGACTTCGTGCGGCTGCTTGTCCAGAGAGGCTCGGGTCACGCCCCCATTGTTCACCCTGGCGCCGACGGCCCGGGCAAGGGGGCACGCCGCCCGCCGCACAAGACCCCGGCGCCCGGCCCCGGCACCGGCCCGGTACCGACCTCTGACCCCAGCCCCGGAGCGGGCCCCGCCCCCGGCGCCAGCCTCGGCACAGGCGTTGGTACAGGCGTTGCTGCAGGCGTTGGTACAGGCCTCAGCACAGGCCGCAGTACGGCGTCGGCGCAGGCCTCAGTGCAGGCCGCGCCGCCCGCTCGCACGGCGCTTGCGGCGCGAGCGCTTGCCCTGCGTTATCGCGGGCATCCCGTCCGGCAGCGCGCCCGCGGCGAGCGCCACGGTGGTGGCGAAGCGTCCCTGACCGCTCCGGATCGCGACCGCCCGGCGGTGCCGGCGGATCCGCAGCACGCAGACCAGGAAGAGCAGCCCGGCCACCGGCACGCTGATCCGGGCCAGACCGACGCCGACCGGCTGCGGGTAGGTGTCGCCGCAGATCCGGACCGCGCCCGGGTCGTCGGCGGCGTGCTCCAGGCAGACCGCGTCGCCGACCTTGGTGCCGTCGGCCAACGGCAGTGCGGCCGCGGTGTGCGACTGGCCGGCGGCCCGGTAGCTGACGGTGGAGTACGAGCCGCCGCCGGTGGGCAGCTGGGTGACGACGCCGTCGACTCTCACCGGGTTGGCGCCGATCCGGTCGGCCTGCTCGGCCTGACGCCAACCGAGCAGGCACATGCCGACGGCCAGCACGGCGCTGAGCACGGCGGTGAGGTACCAGCCACGGCCCAACCGCGGGGAGCGCGGCGGGGGGACGGTCGCGGATCGCATGGTTCCTGTCCTGGCTTGCCTTCGGGACCTGGGACGGGGCCCCGCCACCCGCGGGGGCGGGCGGTGTGTGGTGAGGGTACGGAGTGAGCTGTCCGGGATCGTATCCGCTGGCGGGCCCTCAGGTCACGGCGAAGGGTGAATCAGACGATATAGCCGGAAGCGGAGTTCGACGGCACACGAAGGAAGTCCCCTGCACTGCACGGGAGTCCGGCTACCCGCGGGTAGCCGGAGATCGCCGGGCAACTCTCGACCGGCACTCGCCCCTGGACCGACACCCGACGCCCGCCCGGCACTCGACGCCCGACCCCCGCCCACCAGCCACCGCCCACCAGCCACCGACTCCCGCCCCACTACCGGCGATCAGCGCCGCCGGCAATCAGCGCCGCCGGTACACCAGCCGCCCGGCCAGCACGGTGGCCAGGCACCCACCGGGGCGCACCGCCTCCCCACCGGCCGCCTCCCCACCGGCCGCCGCCGCGCCCTGCCCCGCAGTCAGCGCGAACACCGCGAAGTCCGCCGGCCCGTCACCCGTCAGCCGGCCGTGCGCCGCCGCACCGAGCGGCAGCACGGCGAGCGGGTCCAGCGGGCCCTCGTCCCCGGCCGAGCCGGGCAGCGCCGCCAGCCCCGAGCGGGCCACCGCCGTCCGCACCGAGGCGCGCTCGAACGGTCCGGCCACCGCGGTCACCCCGAACCCGAGCATCCGCTGCAGCCCACGCCGGGCGCTCGCGCCACAACGCGCCTCGTCCGTCGTACCGGCCAGGCCCCCGGGCACCGGCTCGTCCCCGACCCCCTCGCGCGGGTCCGGGTGGTACGCGCACTCCAGCAGCCAGTGTCCGTACGGGTTGCGCAGGCCGGCCGTGAGCAGGGCGTCGCCCCAGTCCCGCAGCCGGGCCCCCGGGTGGGCGGCGGCCAGCGCCCGGTACGGGCCGAGGGCGGCGATCCGCCCGTCACGCACCAGCACCGCCCCGTCGGCGAGCGGCGGGGCGGTGGGGTCGGCCGGGTCGGGCAGCACGAGGGCCGCCCGGTGCAGGGTCAACACGGCAGCACGGTCACCATGACGGCGGGATCAACACGGACGAGGGAAGCCCTCAGCCGTTGTTGAGGATCTTCAGCTCGGGGTGCGCGGTGCCGCCCTCGATCGCGGTGGAGGCGATGTGCGAGGCGACCCGCGGGTCGACCGGGTCGTTGGCCGGGTCGTCCAGTACCCGCAGGTGCTCGTACGTGGTGGAACGCTGGGCCGGGACGCGGTCGGCGGAGCGGATCAGGTGGATCAGCTCGGTGAGGTTGGAGCGGTGCTTGGCGCCGGCCGCCGAGACCACGTTCTCCTCCAGCATGACCGAGCCCAGGTCGTCGGCGCCGTAGTGCAGCGACAGCTGGCCGGCCTCCTTGCCGGTGGTCAGCCAGGAGCCCTGGATGTGGGCGACGTTGTCGAGGAAGAGCCGCGCGATCGCGATCATCCGCAGGTACTCGAAGACCGTCGCCTGGGTCGAGCCCTTCAGGTGGTTGTTCTGCGGCTGGTAGGTGTACGGGATGAAGGCCCGGAAGCCGCCGGTGCGGTCCTGCACGTCGCGGATCATCCGCAGGTGCTCGATCCGCTCGGCGTTGGTCTCGCCGGTGCCCATCAGCATGGTGGAGGTGGACTCCACGCCCAGGCCGTGGGAGACCTCCATGATCTCCAGCCAGCGCTCGCCGGACTCCTTGAGCGGCGCGATCGCCTTGCGCGGCCGCTCCGGGAGCAGCTCGGCGCCGGCACCCGCGAAGGAGTCCAGGCCCGCCTTGTGGATCCGGGTGATGGCCTCCTCGATGGAGACGCCCGAGATCCGGGACATGTGCTCGACCTCGGACGCGCCGAGCGAGTGGATCACCAGCTGCGGGAAGTCCGCCTTGATGGCCGCGAAGGCGCGCTCGTAGTACTCCACGCCGTAGTCCGGGTGGTGGCCGCCCTGGAACATGACCTGGGTGCCGCCCAGCTCGACCGTCTCCGCGCAACGGCGCAGGATCTCGTCGAGGTCGCGGGACCAGCCCTTGTCGCTCTTCGGCGGAACGTAGAAGGCGCAGAACTTGCACGCCGTCACGCAGACGTTCGTGTAGTTGATGTTGCGCTCGATGATGTACGTCGCGATGTGCTCGGTGCCGGCGTAGCGGCGGCGGCGCACCGTGTCGGCGGCGGAACCGAGCGCGTGCAGCGGCGCCGAGCGGTACAGCTCCAGCGCCTCCTCCGGAGTGATCCGGCCGCCGGCCGCGGCCCGGTCGAGCACGGCCTGCAGGTCGGTGCTGGGCGCATCGAGGGTGGTCGCTGCGAGCTCGGACACCTGGCGGCCTTCTCTCTCTCGGGTACTGCTGCGTGTTCCAGTGCTTCCGGAGGCTTCCGGGTACGGCCGAACCAGCCTACGCCAGGGCATTCCGGCCGCTGCGTCAGCCCGCTGCCCCGGCTCGCGCCGACCCGTCACCCGGGCGCGCAGGCACACCTGCACACCGGCACACCGCCGCCCGTATCCCGTCGCCCCGGCACACCGCCCCGCTCTCCTCAGCCCGCGTGCCGCTCCACCCGCCGTCCACGCAACCCGCCTTCCCCTCAGCCCGCCCTCCGCATCGTCCCGGCCGGGTTCCCGGCCGGTGGGTCGGCAGAGGTGAAGCGGATGGTCCCGTCGCTCTGGAGGGTGAGCGTCTCCGCGTTGGACCCGCCGGTGCACGCCCCCGGGATCGAGGAGCGGACCAGCCGGGAGGTGAACACCAGCTTCTCCGGCGACGCCGAGTTGAGCGTCCAGGCCCCCTCGCAGGAGACGGAGAGCAGTCCGGTGACGGCGTTGCGGCTGGTGGTGTTCTCCTGTCCGATCGCGGCCGGACCGATCACCAGCGTGGTGGTGCCGGCGGGCAGCCCCTTCTCGCTGGTCATCTCCCCGCTCCACGTGCCGAGGAAGACGGCCGGCACGACGCTGGGGCCCCCGGGCTTGGCGGCGGTGGACGCGGCGGCCGCTGACGGGGTCGTCACGGGCGGGGCCGTCACGGGCGGGGTCGTCACGGGAGGCGGCTGGGTGACGCCGGTCGTGCCGGCCGGCGTGGAGGCGGCCGTGGTGGTGGGCGTGGTCGCCAGGTCCTGACTCCCCGACGAGTCGAAGAGCCCGAACTTGAAGGCCACGAGCACCAGTACGGCCGCCGTCACCCCCACGACCGCGACCGCCCAGCGCGGCGCCTGCCGCTCCTTCACCCACTGCGCCCGTTGTTCGGGCAGCGGCAACGGCCCCGTCCAGGGCCCCGGCCAGACCGGTCGCCCGGTACCGGCCGGTGCTCCGGCCCCGACCGGTGCCGCGCCGCCGACCGGCACCCCGCTACCGACCGTAGGAGTCCACAGCGGCGGCACCTCCGCCGGAACGCCGACCTGAGCACCGGACGGAGCACCGAGCGGAGCGACGGGAGCGGCCGGGGAGGCCGGCGAGGCCGGCGAGGCCGGCGAGGCCGGAGCGCTGACCGGAGCGCCGAGCGGCGCAACGGGTCCGTCCTCCGGGTCCCCCTCCAGGTCCAGCAGCCCGACCGCGCTGCGTCCGACCGCCGCCGCCAGGGCGGGCGGCAGCCAGCCGCCCCGCCCCAGCCGGACGGTGGCCCCGCCGTCGGCGTCCAGCCGGTCCCGCAGCTGCCGCGGGGTGGGACGGGCCGCCGGATCCTTGGCCAGACAGGCGAGCACGACGGAGCGGAGGGGTTCGGCCAGCCCGGAGAGGTCCGGTTCCTCGTGGAGCACCCGGTAGAGCAGCACCGCCACGCTCACGCCCTCGCCGAAGGGGTGGACCCCGGTGGCCGCGAAGGCGAGGACCGCACCGAGCGAGAACACGTCGCTGGGCGCCCCTGCGGGCAGCCCGTTCGCCTGTTCCGGCGACATGAAGCCGGGCGAGCCCACCACGTAACCGGACCGGGTGAACCCACTGGTCGCGTCCAAGGCCCGGGCGATGCCGAAGTCGATCAGCCGGGGCCCGTCCAGGGTGAGCAGCACGTTCGACGGTTTGACGTCTCGGTGCACCAGGCCCAGCCCGTGCACGTGCTCCAGCGCCTCGGCCAGCCCGACCCCGAGCGCCCGCGTGGCGGCTTCCGACAGCGGCCCGAACTCCCGGACGGCGCCGCCGAGCGCCGGCCCGGCCACGTACCCGGTGGCCACCCACGGGTGTTCGCCCTCGGTGTCCGCGTCCAGCACGGGCGCGGTCCAGGCGCCGCCGACCCGGCGGGCCGCAGCGACCTCCTGCCGGAACCGGGCCCGGAACTCGGCGTCCTCGGCCAGCTCGCCGCGGACCACCTTGACCGCCACCGTGCGCCCGCCGGCCGTCCGGCCGAGGTAGACCCGGCCCATCCCGCCCGCGCCGAGCCGCCTCAGCAACCGGTACCCGCCCACCTGGCGCGGGTCGTCCGCCCCCAGTGCCTGCATCCCGCACGCTCCCCTCGCCCGCCGGCCCGACCGGCCGACCGGCATCGCCGCCGGCCGCCGATGCCGCGTGCAGACGCTACCGGGCGGCAAGACTCCGACGTGCCACAACCCGTGGCACGTCCGGTGGGGGCCTGACCCCGGCCGCCGTGGCCGGGGCCGGGGCCGGGATCGGGGCCGGGATCGGGATCGGGCCACGACCGCTGCGGCCGGGGCCAGACCTCGACCAAGACGGCCCGGGGTCAGGCCTCAGCCAACTTGGACCGGGGGCAGGCCACGACCAACACGGCCCGGGTCAGGCCACGACCGCCGCGGGCTCGGGCTCCAGCAGCCGGACCTCGACGTCCGGGGCGAAGCCGCTGTCGTGGGCGACCCGGCGGGCGAACTCGGCCACACCGGCCAGCTGCCGCTCGCCGAGTGAGAAGTCCAGCGCCTCGCTGAAGTACCGCTCCAGCACCCCGGCGTCGAACGCCTCCCAGCGGGCCGCGTGCTCGGCCACCTCGCCGGCCTCGACCAGGGAGAGGTCGCGGGACTCCAGGAAGGCCCGGTGCACCGCCGCCGTCAGTTCGGGGCGGCGCTCGGCGAAGTCGCGGCGGGCGGCCCAGACGGCGAAGACGAAGGGCAGGCCGGTCCACTCCTTCCACATCTCGCCGAGGTCGTGCACCGCGAGCCCCTTCGCGGCCGCCTGGCCCAGGTAGGCACGCAGCGCCGGGTCGCCGATCAGGACGGCGGCGTCGGCCTCGGCGAGCATGGCGTCCAGGTCGGGCGGGCAGCTGAAGTACTCCGGCCGCACCCCCTCGCGCTCCTCCAGGAGCAGCCGCGCCAGCCGCACCGAGGTCCGGCTGGTGGAGCCGAGGGCGACCTTGCGGCCGTCCAGCTCGGCCAGCGGCAGCTTGCTGACGATCACGCAGGACATCACCGGGCCGTCGCTGCCGACCGCGATGTCGGGAAGGACGAGCAGTTCGTCCGCGTGCCGCAGGTACTCCACGCAGGTGATCGGACCGATGTCCAGCGAGCCGCCGACCAGCTGGTCGCTCAGCTTCTCCGGGGTGTCCTTGGTGAGGTCCAGATCGAGCAGATTGCCGGTTCTGGCCAGGCCCCAGTAGAGGGGGACGCAGTTCAGGAACTGAATATGCCCGACCCGCGGCCTGACCGGGGTGTTCTCCCGGTGCTCCCGGTGCTCCTGCGTCTCCGCATCCGCTACCGCCACTGCGCCGCTCCCTTGCTGTTCGTGCGCCTCCACGCACCGTACGCCTGCCGTTCGGGAAGCCTCGCACCGGCCTTACGACACGCCCGATCCACCCCTCAAGTCACCTCTGGTCGTGACAGCGCACGCATGCTAGCGTTGCTGTCAGTTGCAGTTTGATTCCCCTTGCAGTACTTGAAGCCTGCGGAGCATGTAACCGCAGGCTTTTTGTAGTTTTTCAGCAATATCGAAAAACTCCGGACCCGTCCGGAGGCAGGGCGATCAGCGCAGCGGACCGGGTGCCACACGGTGTGGCCCCCAATACGTCCCTCGCAAGGAGAACGGCATGGCTCAGGGAACCGTCAAGTGGTTCAACGCTGAGAAGGGCTTCGGCTTCATCGCCCAGGAGGGCGGCGGCCCCGACGTCTTCGTCCACTACTCCGCCATCAACGCGAACGGTTTCCGCTCGCTGGAGGAGAACCAGGCGGTCAGCTTCGACGTCACCCAGGGTCCGAAGGGCCCGCAGGCGGAGAACGTCACCGCTATCTGATCATCCTCTGATGACCTGATCGCTCGGGACCCCTCGGGTCCGCCGACGGCACTCTGGCCGTCACCATGAGCACAAGAGCAATACCCAAGGGGGCCCGACCATCCGTCGGGCCCCCTGCCTCTTGTCCCGCCGAGGACGTCGGCCCACCACTGCCACCGCCACCGTCCACGGCCCCTCGTCGCGGTCCGGCAGCCGCAGGCCCTCCCGGATCCCACGTACCGCGGATTCCACGTACCCCGGATCTGACGTACCGCGGATCCCACGTACCCCGGATCTGACGCCCCGGATCCCATCCGGCGACCTCCCGGCCGAGCCCGCCGCCGAAGCCCCGCCTCCCCTGCGACCGCCCGGAGACGGCGCTTCCAGGCCTGGCGCGTGGCCGGCCGACCGACGGGGCGGTGTAAAGCCGACCGTCGAGACGGGGGCGCACGCCAAGTGGGACATCAAGAAATCCTCGGGGAATTCCGACATCGAAGGCCCTCTTCGAGCCCTGAGCGCCGTGAGTTTCCCTGACCACAACACGCTCGCCCTTGTCGACAGGCTCAAGCGCTGGCTGTTCGACGCTCCGGCCTTCGCCATGTCGGTCCTCACCAAGGCCACCGGCGCCGACCGGCTCGACAGGTTCGTCGACAGCCCCAGGGGCCGGGAGTTCTTCAGCCGGGTCGGCCAGGAGTGCATCAGCGCGGTCGTGAGGGACACCGGGCTCGGCGAGGAAACCGGCCGCATGTACTTCGAGCAGTCCGCGCAGAGAATAAGGTCGTTCCCGCTGACCGTGGAGATGAGAACGGACTCCGAAGCGGGCAGGCGGCTACTCGTCTCCCAGTCGCGCGATCTGCTGGTCGAACCGGCGGAGTACTGTCTGTCGCAGGGCCGGACCCCGGAGGTCCTCGGCCTGGCACTGCGCACGTTGATCAAGCTGCTCAACCGCCCGTAGCGACCGGCCAACCCGGCCGCCCGTCCCCGGTACCCGCCGCCCGGCGCCAACGGCCGCACTCGACGGCCGCACCTAGGCGATGCCGACCAGCTTGCGGACGATGTCGTCCTTGGGGGGCGCCTCAAGCTTGTCGTTCATCATCTGGGTGAATTCGTTCACCAGATCGCGCACCTGGGCCTCGTCGTCGGCCTGGACGAACCTGTCGATGATCTCCGGTGAGACCTGACTCGCGTTCTCCGCGTTCTGCTTCTTGGCGTCCTCGATGGTCGAGTCGGACGCCACCTTCGCGGCACAGAGGATCTTCTGGTCCTTCCCGAGGGAGATCGAGCTCGGCATCTGCCCGCTGACCGCCGAGAGCAGGAGCACAACGCCCACCACGAACAGCCCGCCGACCCCCACGCTGTTCGTGTCCTTCTTGAAGGTGGCGATTCCGCCGGCCACCAGGGCCACTACGCCCACCAGCCCCATCAGCCATCGAATCGCCGGGTGGATTTCGAATCGAAGAGGATTCCCGGAGGTCTGCTCCGACATTCCGTCCCGCCTTCCACAACGGCAACTTCCCGGACGACCGGGTTCGCGCCCTCAAGGCTCACCCGATACCGAATCTCCCACTCCTAACACGGGCGGTGACCCCTCGGTCGTCGCCCCGCCCTCGCCCTGGGCACACGTCCGCGTGATCCGTCTGAACAGCCCAGCAGTCACCTGCCGCTTGCACGCCGCAGCGGAAGCAGCGGCTCCCCTCCCCCACGACGAAGCCCGCCCCCGCGCCGGACGGCGTGGGGGCGGGCTCCAGGAGTACGGGCGTCAGGCGGCGGCGGGCGCCTTCACGGAGGCCTGGGCCGGGATGACGGCCGACTGGGCGTCCTCGTAGAGGTCGCCGTGCGGGTTGTTGTAGGCGGCCAGGTCGAGGGTCTTCTCGCGGGCCGCGACCAGGATCGGGACGACAGCTTGACCGGCGACGTTGGTGGCGGTCCTCATCATGTCGAGGATCGGGTCGATGGCGAGCAGCAGGCCGACGCCCTCCAGGGGCAGGCCCAGCGTCGACAGGGTCAGGGTCAGCATGACGATCGCACCGGTCAGACCGGCCGTGGCGGCCGAGCCGATGACCGAGACGAAGGCGATCAGCAGGTAGTCCTTGATGCCGAGGTCGATGCCGTAGACCTGGGCGACGAAGATCGCGGCCAGCGACGGGTAGATCGCGGCGCAACCGTCCATCTTGGTCGTGGCGCCGAACGGGACGGCGAACGAGGCGTACTCGCTCGGGACGCCGAGGCGCTCGGTGACGCGGCGGGTGACCGGCAGGGTGCCGACGGAGGAGCGGGAGACGAAGGCCAGCTGGATGGCGGGCCAGGCACCCTTGAAGAAGTTGACCGGGTTGAGGCCGCCGGCGAACTTCAGGAGCAGGGAGTAGACGACGAACAGCACCAGCGCGCAGCCGACGTAGATGTCGACGGTCAGCGTCGCGAACGGCTTCAGCAGGTCCCAGCCGTACTTGGCGACGGACTTGCCGATCAGGCCGAGGGTGCCGAGCGGGGAGAGCCGGATGATCCACCAGAGGGCGGTCTGCACCAGCTCCAGCACGGACTCGTTGAGCTTGAGGATCGGCTCGGCCTTGGCGCCGAGCTTGATGATCGCCGCGCCGACCACGACCGCCAGGAAGACGATCTGGAGGACGTTCACCTGGGTGAAGGCGTCGACGATGTTGGTCGGGAAGATGCCGGTGAGGAAGTCGATCCAGGTGCCGGTGGACTTCGGCGGCTTGAGGCCCTCGGTCTTGAGGTTGGTGCCCTCGCCCGGGTTGGTCAGCAGGCCCAGGCCCAGGCCGATCGCGACGGCGATCAGCGAGGTGACCAGGAACCAGAGCAGGGTGCGGGCGGCGAGGCGGGCCGCGTTGGTGACGTTCCGCAGGTTGGCGACGGACACCACGATCGCGGTGAAGACCAGCGGCGGGACGGCCAGCTTCAGCAGCTGGACGAAGATCCTGCCGATCGTCTCCAGGGTGGTGGCCAGCCAGGAGATGTCGGCCGCGCGGGCCAGGTAGCCGAGACCGATGCCGAGCACGAGGCCGGCGACGATCTGGACCCAGAAGGGGGTCTTGCCAAGCTTCGAGCTTCGCAGCCTGGCGAGCACGGACGGCGACGAGGTCGCCTCGGGCGCTGTGGACATGACGGTGCGACTCCGGGGGAGGGCGTTGCTGACGGTGAAGTGAGGCGGGGAAGGCGGCACGGCGCGCGGGCCGGACGGGAGGGGTCGGCCCCCGGTCAGGGGCGTGCCGCCTGAATACAGCTCATGGCGCGACAACGGCGCGGGCTGTCCACAGCACCCGGCAGGCAGCACCGGCGGGCGGCGCCGGGCATCGAGCCCAGGCCGTTCGTCCGGGGTGCTCCTGAGGTGGTCATGGCCGGTACGTTAGCAGCAAAGGTTTGAGATGTTCAAAGTAGTTGTTTGAGATGCAGGCGGCGGTGCGATCAATTCCGGACACGAACGAGGCTGACGCACCATCAGATCTTCCGCGGGGCCGGCGGCCACCCCAGGGGGTCACCTCGATTGACCGACGCCGGTTATACGTATAACTTGGCAGGACAGCCCCCCGCCCCTCCCTGCCCGGAACCGGAGAACCGTCCATGGGCTATGTCGCCCTGCTCCGCGCCCCGCACGTCAGCCGCCTCCTCTTCGGCACCCTGCTCGGCCGCCTCCCCGCCGGCATGACCGCCCTGGTGATCGCGCTCGCGCTGCGCGAGGCCGACGCGCCGTACAGCCGGATCGGGCTGGCCACCGCCGCCTACGCGATCTCGGCCGCCGTCGGCGGGCCGGTCCTGGGGCGGATCGTGGACCGCACCGGACAGCCGCGGGTGCTGCTCGCCTCGGCCGTGGTCGCCGGCGGCGGCTACGCGCTGCTCGCGCTCGCGCCCGGCTCGGCCGTGGCCGCACCGGTCGGCGCCGCGATCGCCGGCCTGGCCATGCCGCCGCTCGAACCCTGCCTCCGCTCGCTCTGGCCGGACGTCGTCGAGGAGAAGCAGCTCGACACCGCGTACGCCTTCGACTCCGCCTCGCAGCAGATCCTCTACGTCGCCGGACCGCTCGCGGTGGCCGGCATCGCGGGCGCGGTCAGCCCGGTCGCGGCGCTCTGGGTGGCCGCCGGCCTGGGGCTGGCCGGAGCACTGATCGTGGCCACCGCCGGACCGGCCCGGGCCTGGCAGGCGCCGCCGCGCGCCCACTCGGCCGGCCTGCTCGGACCGCTCCGCTCCCCCGGGCTGGTCCTGCTACTGGTCGGCCTGGCCGGCGCCGGCTGGGCGGTCGGCGCGCAGAACGTGCTCTTCATCGCCTACGCCGAGGCCCACGACGGCGCACTGCCGGGTGGCGCGGGAACCCTGCTGGCCCTGGCAGCGCTCGGCGGCCTGCTCGGGGCGCTCGCCTACGGCGCGGTGCGGTGGCGCAGCAGCACGGCCACCCGGACCTGGGTGATGGCGCTCGGGATGGCCGTCAGCTACCTGCCGTTGGTGCTGCTCCCCGGGCCGTACGCGATGGCCGGGCTGGCGTTCCTCTCCGGGATCGGGCTGGCGCCGCTGCTGGCCGCCGCGTTCGTCCTGGTCGCCGAACTGGCGCCGGCCGGCACCGTGACCGAGGCGTTCGCCTGGCTGGTGACGCTGTTCGCGACCGGCAACTCGCTCGGCTACGCCGTCTCCGGCAGCCTCGCCGAGGGGTCGCTGCGCTCGGTGGCGCTCTGCGCGGCGGGCGGGATCGCCCTGGGCGGGCTGCTGCTCTTCGGCGCCCGCCGCTGGTTCCGGCCCGCGCCTGCCGCCGCGGTCCCGGCGGCGGAGCCGGTGCTGGTGGGCTGAGCCCGTACCGGTGGGCTGAGCCGGTCCTGGTGGACCGAGCCAGCCCGCGGAGGCGGGCCGGGCCCGCCCCAGAGACGTGACTGCGCCCGTCGGACCGGGTGGTCTGGCCGACGGGCGCAGTCACTTGTTCACTCCCCCACCCGGCACCGCCCGGCACGGGCTTCCCGAACAGCCGTGGCCGCCGCGGCCTCCCCGGGCGACCGGGGTGAGCCGCAGGTCCGCGCCGAGGACGGCCGCGCCGAGCACGCCCACGAGGGTGGTGGTCCCGCCGCTGGTGTCGGGCAGCGTGCCGCCGTGGGTCGGCGACTGCGTCGGGTGCTTCGCGCGGGTCAGGTGGCACGTGTGGGTCAGGTGGCTCGTGCGGGTCAGGTGGCTCGTGTGGGTCAGGTGGCTCGTGTGGGTCGGCGCGCGCGTCGGCGACCAGGGCGGCGCCCGAGTCGGCGAAGGGCTCGCCGTGGACGACGGCGAGGACGTCGGCACGGACATCGGCCGTAATCGTCACGTCGGTATGCGCGAGACGAGGCGGCGATCTTTCACCCGTTCGGGTGGGCGGACACACCCGGGACGGCCTGACGGCGCGACGGTCCCGGGCGCGGCGTTCCGGGGCAGACGCGCCCGGCGGCAGGCCGTCAGGAGCGGTCGGAGGCCGCGGTCGAGGAGCGCAGCACCAGCGAGGTGGCGAGCGGCGGGACGGGGGCCACCGGCTCACCGCGGAGCAGGTCGGCGAGGGCGGAGACGCCGGCCCGGCCCAGCTCCTCGCCGGGCAGGTCCACGGTGGTCAGCGGCGGGGCGAGCAGCGCGGCCACCGGAACGTTGTCGATGCCGACCACCGAGAGGTCGCCGGGCACCCGCAGTCCGAGTTCGGCGGCGGCCTGGTAGACCCCGGAGGCCACCAGGTCGTCGTCGCAGATCACCGCGTGCGGGCGGTCCGGGCGCTCCAGGAGCCGGCGGGCGACGCTTCGGGCCGCGGGCTGACCCTCGTTGAGGCTGACACCGAGCTCGACGACGTCCAGGCCGAGCGCGCGGGCGGCCTCCTCGAAGGCGGCCTGGCGGACCCGGAAGGTGTACGCGGAGTGCGTGGAGCGCAGCCGGCCGAGGCGTCGGTGGCCCAGTCCGGCCAGGTGCTCGACGGCGGCGCGCATGCCGCCGGCCACGTCCAGCTCGATGGTCGGGCGGGCCCGGTCGGTGCCCGGGTCGGCGTCCAGGAAGACGGCGGGGGTGTCGGCGGGCAGCTCGCCGAGCTGGCTGTCGTCCGGGGAGCAGATCAGCAGGCCGTCGAAGCGGCTGGTGGTGGCGGCGTCGGCGAGGGTGGCGCTCCCCCAGCCGGAGCTGACCACGACGGCCAGGCCGTGTCTGCCGGCCTCGGCGTGGACGCCCTCCAGTACCCGGCCGAAGAACGGGCCGAGGATGTTCGGCACGGCCAGCAGGATCATGCCGCTGCGGCCGAGGCGGAGCTGGCGGCCGGCCGCCTGCGGGCGGTAACCGAGGCTGCGGGCGGCCTCGCGGACGCGCTCGCGGGTGGCGTCGGAGACCCGGCGGCCCGCCTCGGAGCCGGAGAACACCAGCGAGACGGTGGCCTGGGAGACCCCGGCGAGACGGGCGACGTCCCTTCCGGTGGGTCTGCGCACCGGCGCCGGCCAGGTGCCGCTGGCCACCTCGTCCGTCGCGGCCGCGGGCGCGGCGGACGCGCCAGGCGCACTCGGCGCGGCGGCCGCACCGGGCACGCCGGACACGCCGGGCACGCCGGGCACGCCGGGCACGCCGGAAGCACGGGACGTCGGACCGGCCGACTTCTCGTGCGCGGGCCCGTCGTCCCGGGACGCGGGCCCGTCGTTCCGGGACGCGGAGCCAGAGGCGGACGCGGGTTCGGGCGTGGGGGCGGAGGTGGACACGGCGGCGGTGCGGGCCGGTTCCAGCGGGCCGCCGCGGCTACCGGGCCGCCGCGCGGGCGGCCTCGTCGGCGGCGTCCTCCTCGGCGTTCTGCGCCGCGATCCGGTCGGCCGTCCGGTTGCGCAGGTCGTTGACCTTGCCGGAGATCTGGGCCGACATCTCGTTCCGCTGCTTGTTCAGCAGGACGTAGCTGAGCGGCGCCGAGACCACCGCGGCCAGCAGGAAGAGGAAGATCACCCCGAGCTCGCCCGCGACCGGGATCACCCCGAAGTGGCCGAGGAGGAGGGCCACCAGCAGGCAGCCGAGGAAGATGCTGACCCGCAGGGACGTGTAACGGAGCGTGGCGTGCGACTTGCTGCTCACATTGCTGCTCACCGGGAACACATCCTTCTCTGTGCGGGGCTCGGCCGGTCTCCCAGTGAAGCATGCCCGACGGGCCGCGCGGGGAACGGGTCACCCGTCTCCCGCGTCCGGACGGCCGCCGCACCCGCCGTCGGTCACGTCACACCCGCCGTCGGCCACGTCGCCCCCGGCGCCGGGGGCGTCATCAGCGCAGGTCGAGCCACATGGTGACGTCGTCGCGGTCGTCCCCGGGGGCGACCCGGATCGCCGCCGGGACCCGGCCGGCCTCCGTCCAGCCGCAGCGCCCGTAGAACGCCTCCAGGCCGAGCCCGCCGCGCAGGGTGAGCCGCAGGCTCTCCAGCCCCCAGGCCCGGGCCACCCGCGCGGCCTCGGCCATCAGCTCGGCGCCGTAGCCGCGCCCCTGGAAGTCCGGGTGCACCATGACCCGCTTGAGCAGCCGCCAGTGGTCCATCGGCCCGAACCGCATCGACTCGAAGAACAGCAGGCCGGCGAGGCGGCCGGTCTCCGCATCGTGGGCGACCAGCAGGCGGTCCGGCTCGCCCGGCCCGACGCCCGCGAACTGCACGTCGGCGGTCTTCCAGACCTCGTCCTCCGTCACCGGCGCGACGAAGCCGACCGCGCCCCCGGCGTTGGTGACGTCCGTCCAGAGCCGGACGGCGGCGGCCCGCAGCCCGGGGTCGAGGTCGGGGTCCAGGGTGAAGACGAGTGTCATGGGCGCGGAGCCTACCCGCCGCCTACGACAGTGCCGGGGCCCGCCGGGCCGGCCCGCTCCCCCGCAGTGCCAGGCAGAGCACGACGGCGACCGCGCAGAGCCCGCCGGCCGCGTACCAGGTCAGGTCGTAGCTGCCGAGCGCGTCCCGGGTCAGGCCCGCCAGGCCGGCCACCACGGCCGCGCCGATCTGGTGGCAGGCCAGCGCCCAGCCGAAGACGATCGGCGCGTCCTCGCCGAAGTGGCGGCGGCAGAGCGCGACGGTCGGCGGCACCGTGGCCACCCAGTCCAGGCCGTAGAAGATCACGAAGGCCAGGATCGGCGGCTCCAGCGAGCCCGCGAACAGCTGCGGCAGCAGGAGCAGCGAGAGCCCGCGCAGCGCGTAGTAGACGACCAGCAGCAGCCGGGAGTCGAAGCGGTCGGTGAACCAGCCGCTGGCGATCGTGCCGACCACGTCGAAGACGCCGACCAGCGCCAGCAGGCTCGCGGCCGTGGTGACGGGCAGGCCGTGGTCGTGGGCGGCCGGGATGAAGTGGGTGCCGACCAGCCCGGCGGTGGTCGCACCGCAGATCGCGAAGGAGCCGGCCAGCAGCCAGAACGCCCGGCTGCGCACCGCTTCGCGGAGCACCCGCAGCGAGCGTGCCACCGCCCGCCCGCCGGCCGCCGCGGGCGGCTCCTCGGTGGCTCCGTACGGGAGCAGGCCGAGGTCGGCCGGGCGCTCGCGCATCAGCAGCAGCACCGGGACGGCCACCGCGCTGGCGGCCAACGAGACGACCACCACCGCCGAGCGCCAGCCGTGCTCCTCCACCAGCCAGGCGCCGAGCGGCAGGAAGACCAGGTTGCCGGCCGCGCCGGCCGCGGTGAGCACGCCGGTGACCAGCCCCTGCCGGGCCCGGAACCAGCGGCCGGTGATCGTGGTGGCGAAGGCGCCGGCCATCGAACCGCTGCCGAGGCCGACCAACACGCCCCAGCAGAGCACCAGTTGCCAGGGCTCGCGCATCAGCATGGTGAGGCCGGAGCCGACCGAGATGGTGAGCAGCGCGCAGACCACCACGAGCCGGACGCCGAACCGGTCCATCAGGGCTGCGGCGAAGGGGGCGGTGAGTCCGTAGAGGGTGAGGTTGACCGAGGTGGCGCTGGAGATCGTCCCCATCGACCAGCCGTACTCGTTGTGCAGCGCGTCCATCATCAGGCTCGGCGTGGAGCGGAACCCGGCCGAGCCGAGCAGCACCAGCAGCGAGACGCCGGCCACCACCCACGCGTAGTGCAGCCGGGGCCGGCCGGCAGCGGGCGGGGTCGGCGGGGTGGGCGGGGAGTCGATCGTGGGGGCGTTCCGTTCGTTCACCCGGCCGAGTCTCCCGAACGGCCCCGGCACCCACGAGTGGCCTGACTGCCAGGTTTCGCAAGAATCGGGCCAGCGGCCCGGCGTACGCTGGGACCCCTGATCGGGCACGGAACGGGAGACCGGGTGGCGCACAAGGTCGCGGTACTGGCCCTCGACGGGGTGATCGCCTTCGAACTGGGCATCCCCGCAAGGATCTTCGAGTCCGCCAAGGACGCCGCCGGCGTCCCGTACTACCAGGTGGCCACCTGCACCGTGGACGGCCGGCCGGTCGCCACCAGCAGCGACTTCCGGATCGCCGTCGACCACGGGCCCGAACTGCTGGAGTGGGCGGACACCGTGGTCGTCCCGGCCTCCACCGACGAGGGGCCCAAACAGGTGGACGCCCGGCTCAGCCCCGCGCTGACCGCCGCGCTGGCCCGGATCCGGCCCGGCACCCGGCTGGTCTCGATCTGCACCGCCTCGTTCGTCCTGGCCGCCGCCGGTCTGCTCGACGGCCGCCCGGCCACCACCCACTGGAGCTACACCGGCCGGTTCGCCGCGCTCTTCCCGAAGGTCCGGCTCGACCCGGACGTGCTGTTCACGGACGACGGGGACGTGCTCACCTCGGGCGGGGTGGCCGCCGGCGTCGACCTCTGCCTGCACATCGTGCGCCGCGACCACGGCAGCGCCGTGGCCAACGCGGTGGCCCGCACCTGCCTGGTGCCGCCGTGGCGCGAGGGCGGCCAGAAGCAGTACGTGGCGATCCCCCGCCCGGCCGCCGAGACCGGCCCGGGCACCGCCGCCGTCCGGGCCTGGGCGCTGGAGCACCTGGACGAGCCGCTGCCGCTGCGCCTGCTCGCCGGCCGGGCGGGGATGAGCGTGCGGACCTTCACCCGGCGGTTCCGCGAGGAGACCGGCGCCAGCCCCGGCCAGTGGCTGACGGTGCAGCGCACCGAACGGGCCCGGCAGTTGCTGGAGCGCACCGACCTGACGATCGACCAGGTGGCCCGGGAGTCCGGTTTCGGGACGGCCGCCTCGCTCCGGCTCCAGCTGCGCGGCCGGCTGGACGTCGCGCCGAGCGCGTACCGGCGCACGTTCCGGGCCCCGGAGCAGGTGGGCTGACCAGGTGGCCGAAAGACGCCCCCGGCAGTGGACGGATTGGATGGCGGCAGGCCGCACGCACCCCGAGCACGGCACGGCAGGCCGCCATCCAACCCCCTCGCGCGGGCCCCTGACCCCGCGCAACCGCACTCCGCACTCGCCAAGGAGCCACCGCGCGACCGGTAGACCACGGCCCCCCTGCTGACACGATCCCCCTGGACAGCAGCACCGCAGCGGCGTTCGGGTGTTCCCTCGGCGTCCCCTCGCAACGGAGAGCTGCTCCCAAGCGTGATCAGTCGGATACGTCACGTCAATGGGTTGTCAGAAATTCGGAATGGTTGCGTCAGCTTTCAGCCCGATGATCGCCGGGTGACCGCCCGGTGTCCGCGGGGAGGGTCACTGCGCCAGCGCGGCCCAGTCCACGGCGGCCAACGGGTCCGCCGGCCGGGCGTCCGCGCCGATCTCGCACCAGACGCGCTTGCCCGAACCGTCCGGGTACCAACCCCAGCGGTCACAGAGCAGTTCGACCAGTTCCAGGCCGCGGCCGTTGGTGGCGTCGGTGTCCGCGCCCGCGTGCCGCGGGGCGGGGGCGGCCTGACTGGCGTCCGCGACCTCGACCCGGAGCGGGCCGACGGCGGCCGACTCGCGTACCTGGCAGCCGGAACCGTCCGGGCCGGCGCCGTCCGCGGTGCCGGCCTGTACCGGGTCGCCGCCCGCAGCGGAGCCGTCCATCGGGAAGCAGAGCCGCAGCACGGCAGGACAACCGGTGTGCACCACGGCGTTGGTCACCAGCTCGGAGACCACCAGCACGACCGTCTCGGCGATCGGGGCGTCCGGGTCCACGCCGTGGTTGAGCAGACGCGAGCGCACCCACCGACGGGCCCGGCCGACCTCCGCGGGGTCCGCCTGCACCGCCAGCTGTACCTGAAGAACCTGCACCGCTCCACCACCCGCACTCGCAGTTCGGCCGTCGTCTCGATCAGGCCGGATCGTCCAGCCGGCCGGCCCTGGCGCGCGCCGGGCCACCGCACGCCGGGCCGCGCCGCACGTCAACCCGGTACGTCGTGCCCGCGCCGTCTCGTCCGTCGCGCACAGGCTGCGACACGAATACGCCTCAGGATGAGTCGGCGGACGGGGCGCAGCAAGCGCTTCGGGCATATTCCAGCGATCGGGGGACAGGGCAGTGCATACTGTCCCGTTCACTCACGCGAGCCTCGTACCGGCGCTCGTCCGACCGGCGTCCGACCGGCGGCCGACCGGCCGGACACGCAGTGGCGAACCTACCGCCGGACACCCCCGCGGCCCGGCCCGCCACTCGCGAACGCCCCTTGCTACATATGTCCACCGGTCTTCGAACAGCGGGATCGGCGGCAGATCCCCCGATGTGACGATCCGGAACGAGGCCCGCGGCACCGGCCCCGGAGGACGATCCGAAACTGCGGACTCCGTTCTCCCCGGAATCCACCCGTCCCCGGAAGACCGCAAGATACCGTTGAGTAAGGCGGCGGATCCCACGGCAGGAGGGTGGTTGACGATGGCCATCCCCGGCAGCGCCCCGCGCTGGGACGAGCAGCTCCAACTCCGGCTGGCCCGGGGTGAGGAGACCGCTCTCGGCGAACTCTACGACCAGCTGGCGCCGATGGTGCACGGGCTGGCCGGGCGGATACTGGCCGACCAGGCCGCGGCCGCCCAACTGACCCGCGAGATATTCGCCCACGTCTGGGAGCACCCCGAGTCCTTCGACCCCGCCCAGGGCTCGCTCCGCTCCTGGATCGGCTCACTGACCCACCGCCGCGCGGTGGACCGGCTCCGGGTCCGGCGCGCCGCCGAGGTCCCGGCCTTCGGCGACGGCTACCGGGACGGCCCGGGCGGCGAGGGCGGCGAGGCCGTCAACCGCTCTTCCGGCAGCGGCACTTACGGCGAGGACTCACCGGTCGAGGAGGAGATCCGGACGGTGGCCACCGCCGCCCGGATCCAGGTCGCGGTCGACTCCCTGCCGCACAGCCTGCGCGAGACGATCACGGTGTCGTACTACGACGGCCGCACCTACCAGGAGACGGCCCGCCGGCTCGGCATCAGCGAACAGGCCGCCAAGCAGCGGATGCGGCTCGGCCTGGAGCTGCTGGCCACCGAACTCGCCGAGGAGCGCGACCGCCAGCGACGGGCCCGGAACAGCCGCGGCAGGACCGGTGACGACCGGAGCGGCGAGGGCCGGGGCGGCGACGACAGAGCCGGCGACGGCCGGCCGCACGGGGAACGGCACCCGGGAGAACACCCGGGCGAGCAGGACGAGCAGGACGAGCCACAGACGCGGCGCGGTCAGGACGACCGGCACAGCAATCGGCACAGCAATCGACACCACGACAGGCACCACGACGGACCGCGGCACCGGAACGAGGACGGGGGCACGTGACGACCACCGAGGACCAGCACGAGGCCCTGCGCTCGCTGCTCGGCGCCTGGGCCCTGGGCGCCTGCCCGCACCCCGAGGCCGCCGAACTGGAACTCCACCTGAAGGCCTGCCCGGGCTGCGCCGAGGAGGCCGCCCGGCTGCGCGAGGCCGCCGGCTGGCTCGCCGTCGACGAACCGCTCGACCAACCCGGTTCGCTGCGCCAGCAGGTGCTCGACTGGTGTCTCGCCCGGCGCCCGGCCGAACTGCCCGTCCCCGTCTGGGGTGCGCCCTACACCGCCGAGACGGCCAAGCTCGACGCGCTGCTGCGCGACCTCGGGCCGGAGGAGTGGCAGGAGGTGGCCGAACTCCCCTGGCACGGCGGCACCGAGTACCTGCGCCCGGCCGAGGTGCTCTGCCACCTCGCCGCCGTGGACGGCTACCTCGCCCTCGCCCTCGGGCTGCCCGACCCCGTCCCCGGTGGGGGCACGCCTGCGGCCGGCCGCCGGGTGCCGCCGCAGGACCCGGCACCGACCGTGCCCCGGGTTCCGCCGCAGGGCCGCCCGCCGTTCGCCGCGATCGCCGAGCGCACCGCCCGGCTGACCGCCGAACAGGCCGGCCTGCCGCCGCAGACGGTGCGCGCCCGCTGGCGCCGGCACTGCCACGAGCTGGTCCGCACCGCGGCGTTGGCCCCGCAGGGCAACACGCCCGTCGACTACGGCTTCGCGACCGTCCCGCTGCGCGACGCCTTCGTCGACCGGGCCTTCGAGTGCTTCGTCCACGGCGAGGACGTGGCCCGCGCGGTGGCGTACCCGTACGACCCGCCGGCGCCCCAGCACCTCCGGCAGATGGTCGACCTGGCCGTCCGGATGCTCCCGCCCGTGCTGGCCGGGCTGCGCGCGGCGCGGCCCGAGCACGCCGGTGCGCCCGCGGTCGCACCGGGCCCGGACGGCCGGACGGGCCGGCGGGTCCGGCTGGTGATCGACGGCCCGGCGGCCGGTGAGTGGCTGATCCCCCTGGACGGCCCGGAGAGCGGCCCGCCCGGCGGGGACCCGGTGGCCGCGCTGGTGCTGGACGGGCTGGAGTTCTGCCAGCTGGCGGCCGCGCACCGCGACCCGGACCGGCTGCCGGTGGGCGCCCACGGCGACCGGGCGGCGATCCACGAGGTGCTCCACGCGGTCCCGCTGCTCTCCCGGCCGTAGGAACCCCGGAACCACGGGGCCACGGGCCCTCGGCGCCGGAACCCGGGAGCCTCGGGGCCCGGGGTCAGGAGCCGGGGATCAGGCGAAGACCACCGTGCGGGTGCCGTTGAGCAGGACCCGGTGCTCGCTGTGCCACTTCACCGCGCGGGCCAGCGCCTGGCACTCGACGTCCCGGCCGAGCGCGACCAGCTGGTCCGGGGTGACGTCGTGGGTCACCCGGGCCACCTCCTGCTCGATGATCGGGCCCTCGTCGAGGTCGGCGGTGACGTAGTGCGCGGTGGCGCCGATCAGCTTCACGCCGCGGGCGTGCGCCTGGTGGTACGGCTTGGCGCCCTTGAAGCTCGGCAGGAAGGAGTGGTGGATGTTGATCACCTTGCCGGACAGCGCCGTGCAGAGCTGGTCCGAGAGCACCTGCATGTAGCGGGCCAGTACGACCAGCTCGACCTTCTCCTTGGCGACCAGGTCCAGCAGCTGCTGCTCGGCCTCGGCCTTGGTGTCCCGGGTCACCGGGATGTGGTGGAACGGGATGCCGTAGCTCTCGGTCAGGCCGCGCAGGTCGGTGTGGTTGGAGACCACCGCGGCGATCTCCACCGGCAGGGCGCCGATCCGGGTGCGGTAGAGCAGGTCGTTCAGGCAGTGCCCGAACTTGCTGACCATCAGGACGATCCGCATCCGCTCCTCGGACGGGTGGATCTGCCACTCCATCCCGAAGGAGGCCCCGATCGCGGCGAAGCTGGCCCGCAGCTTGTCCACGGTGACCGGCTCGACGGCGGAGAAGTGCACCCGCATGAAGAACAGCCCGCTGTCACCGTCGCCGAACTGCTGGCTGTCGATGATGTTGCACCCGGTCATGAAGAGGTAGCTGGAGACCGCGTGGACGATGCCCTGCTTGTCGGGCGAGGACAGCGTGAGGACGTACTGGGCGCTGGCCGGCTGCTGTTCCACGGTGGGGGGTCTCCCGTCCTGGGGTCGTGCTCCTGGTGAGTGCCCCAGCGTGTCACATCCTGGACAGCCGCCGTCCCGCTGCCCGCACTGCGGGACGGCCCGGTCCGGCCACGGGGCGCGGGGCCCCGGCGGGCACCGCGCAGCACCGCCCCGGAACCGGGCCGAAGCCGGTCGGGGCGGCGTCGGAGCAGGTCAGGGCCGGGTCGGCACGGATCGGCCCCGGGTCAGGACGCGGTCAGGATGCGCAGCACGTCCAACGAGCGCGGCGGGGCGTCCGGGTCCTCGCCGTCGTTGACGGCCAGCTTGACGTGGGCCTCGCGGGCCGCCCGGACCGCCTCCGGCCAGCCGTGGTGGCCGAGATAGGCGGAGGCCGGGGCGTCCGCGCCGACCTGGTGCAGGATGCGGACCACCCGGAGCACCGCGACGTCCACCACCGCGGCCTCGGCCGAGTCCCGGAAGATCGTGCCGACGTACTTCTCGGCCGACCACCGGTCCAGCCAGGTGTCCTCCACCAGCCGGTACACGGCGTCGGTCACGTCACCGAAGCCCTCGCGGCCGGCCAGCCAGGTCTCCTGCTGGAAGCCGGGGTCGGACAGCATGTGCAACGCCGAGCGCAGTCGGGCACGCCAGCGCCACCAGGGCAGGTCGTTGAGCGGCATGCCGCCCATCGTGCTGGAGCGGTGGCCCGGACGAGAAGGGTTTCGGGCAGACCGATACGAAGAATCTGTGCTGGCGGACATGGTGGACGATCGTACGTTCCCCAAAGGTTCGTGCTCTACTCCGGCTCTACACGCGTCCAAGCCCGGAGTTCGGCCGCCGTTTGCCAACCGTTCCCTTTTCGGCCCTCTCGGCGTGTGGCGCCGGGGCTTGGCTGGTGCCGGTGCGCCGCAGAGCGCCCCGGGAGGGAAGACCGATGACCGGCCGAAAGGGCTCGTTCCAGAGTCAGAATCCGATCGCGACACGGCGCCACCGCCGCCCGATCACCGCAGCCGCCACCGCCGTGGCACTGCTCCCAACCCTCTTCTCGGCCTCCGCGTGCGGCGGACCGGCCGATGCCGCCACCAGTGCCGGCGACCTGACCGTGATGACCTGGGCACCGTCCGGTACCGGGTCCGCCGACCGGCCCGGCATGACCGCCCTCGCCGATGCGATCGGCCGGGACGTCAACGCCAAGGGCGGCCTGAACGGACGCAAGCTGCGCGTCCTCACCTGCAACGAGCACAACACCGCGGACGGCGCCACGGCCTGCGCCCAGCAGGCGGTGAGCGCCCAGGCGGTCGCGGTGATCGGCTCGTACAGCCAGTACGGCGACCGTTTCATGCCGGTCCTGGAGCGGGCCGGCATCCCCCTGATCGGCGGGTACGGGCTCTCCCAGCCCGAGTTCAGCAGCCCGCTGTCGTACCCGGTGGCCGGCGGCATGCCGGCCCTGATCGGCGGCAGCGGCCGGCAGCTGGTGGAGGCCGGCTGCAAGGCCGTCTCGCTGGTCCGCCCGGACACCCCGGCCGGTGACAACCTGCTCGGCTACCTCGCCAACGCGCTCAAGCCGGCCGGGATCAAGCTGCTGGACGTCAAGGCGCCGGAGCAGTCCTCGGACTACACGCCGGTGGCCCGCAAGGCGATCGGCAAGGACGAGGCGGGCAACTGCCTCACGTCCGCCCTGGGCGCCGAGCCGACCGGCAACCTGCTCGACTCCTACCGCCGGCTGAGTCCGCGGAACACCAGGATCGCCTCGGTCATCGGCAGCGTCCAGCAGTCGGTGGTCGACTCGACCGGCGGCGACAGCGGCCCGCTGGCCGGTGCCTACGTGACCGGCTGGTACCCGCCCGAGTCGGCCAAGACCTGGGACGCGCTGCGCGCGGTGGTCCGCAGCGACGCCGCCGGCGGCCGCAGCATCGACGTCTCCGACCCCGGGGTGCAGACCACCTGGGTCGCGTACGAGGTGTTCCGGCAGGTGGCCGACCGGCTGAACGCGGCCGGCCGCCCGGTCAGTTCCAAGACGGTCACCGGGCTGCTGGACAGCGGCGAGCAGGTGGACGTCGGCCTGACCCCGCCGCTGAACTGGGGCACCACCAACATGCTGCCGAGCACCGAGTCGCCGCGGCTGGTGAACACCTGGGTGACGTACCAGGTGGTCAAGGGCGGGCGGATGACCCTGCAGCAGCCCGGCTTCGTGGACGTGCGCTGGGTGCTCACCGGGAGCAGGCCGCCGGCCTGACCCCGGGCCCCGGGGCTCACCCCCGAGGGCCGTACCGCGAGGGGCCGTACCGGGCAGCCGGTGCGGCCCCTCGGCACAGGTCCCGCGGGCGCGGGTCCCGTCACGGCCGCCGGCCCCCGTGCTACAGGTCCCCGTCGCCGCGGGTCGGCAGGCCGGTCTGCCCCGCGATGGTGTTCCAGAGGCCGGAGGCCTGCTTCTTCGCGGTGGTGGCCGTGCCGCTGGCCTGGACCGCGTTCTTGTAGTGCTGGTTGTCGGCCTTCTTGGCGTCGCAGGCGGCCTGCATGTCCGTGGCCCACGCCGCGTACTCGTCGTCGGCGGTCGCCGAGGCCGTCCAGGCGGCGTTCAGCTGCTCGACCAGCTGGGGCCCGCCCGGCAGCTTGTCCGTCTTCAGCGCCGCCAGCTTGGTCTGCAGATCCCGGCGCTTGCCCGCGGCGTCGGCCAGCGCCTGCTGGGACTCGGGCAGCTTGTCGCACTTCTGCACCGAGGCCACCGCGCCGATCACCGCCTGGCGGCTGTCGTTGGCCGTGCCCAGCAGATCGGAGAGCGGCTGGGCCTGCGCCTTGACCTCCGGGTTGACCGTCGCCGCCGACGCGCTCGCGGTCGCCGGGCCACCGCTCGCGGCGGCGCTGCCGGTGGTCACCGGATTGGCCTGCTTCTCCTTGCCGGCGGACTGGTCGTCGCCGCCGCTCAGCAGGACGGCGACCAGGATGCCGGCCGCCGCACAACCGGCCACCACGCCGCCGATGATCAGCTTGCCGGACGAACGCCCGCCGTCGCCGCCCCGCGCGGGGACCGGGCCGGTCGGGTAGTCCGGCCCCGCGTACTCCGGCTGGGCCGGGTACTCCTGCGGGGCCGGCTGGTAGCCCTGCTGCGCCTGCGGGTAGGCCTGCGGCGGAGCGGGCTGCTGGTAGCCGGGCCGGGCCGGGTAGCCGGCCGCCTGCGGGTCCGCGGTGGGGTAGGGCGGCAGGTACTGGGTCGCCGGGGCCGGATCGGCCTGCGGAGCGCCGTACCCGGGGTGCGGAGCGCCGCCCCACGGGGCGCCCTGGGCCGGGATGGCCTGGGTCGGCAGCGCGTGCGCGCCCTCGCCGAGGTACTCCGGCTGACCGTCCGGCGGCAGGTACTGCTGGCCGGGCCCGGCCTGGCCGGGCGCACCGCCCTGGCCCTGCGGCTGGCCGGGCTCCGGGCGGAACAGGTCGTCCAGGTTGAAGTCACCCGAGTTCGGGTACGAGCGGCGCTGACTCAACGCGATTCCTCACCTGTGCACGACCGCGCGCTGACGGCGGACCACATCTCGTCGGTTCTTGGGAGCATCACAGTTCCTTGGACGTCGCGCCCACGCTACCGGTTCGCCGAACCGGGTGACCACGTGGGCGGTCCATCCCTCACCGGCCCCTCACGTACGCGCCGACGACGCGCCCCCCCCGCTCCAGGTCAGGCTGCCTCCGCCTCCGCCCGGGCCTGGAACTCGCGGACCACCCGCTGCTCCCGGAACGGCTCCAGCCGCCGCCGGAACTCGTCCAGGTACTCCACGCCCCGGTTGGACCGGAGCCCGCTCAGCAGCCGCACCGCCTGGGCGCCGGTCTCGCAGGCCCGTTCCAGGTCCCGCTGCTGGAGCTGGGCCGTGGCCAGCAGGACGAGGTCGACCGCCCGGCGCCGCACCCTGGTCGGGGGGTGCAGGTCGAGCGCCCGGCGCGCGTAGTGCTCGGCCTGGCCGGCCTGCTCCAGGTCCCGGTGGCAGTGGGCCAGCTCGTCCGCCAGGTAGGCGTCGTCGAAGTGGACGATCCAGTCCGGGTCGTCCTCCGGGCGGCGCCTCTCCATCGCCTCCAGCGCCTTGGCGGCCACCGCCTCGCACGACCGGGCGTCGCCGAGCAGGGCGTGGCCGCGCGCCTCGGCCGCGTAGAACATCGCCATCGCCGTCGGGGTGGCCACCGAGCGGGCGCCCTCCTGCGCGGCACGGGCCAGCTGGGCGATCTCCCGCGGGTTGCCCAGCGTCGCCGCCAGGTGGCTCATCGAGGCCGCCAGCACGTACCCGCCGTAGCCGCGGTCGTCGGCGGCCTGAGCGAGCCGCAGCGCCTGGATGTAGTAGCGCTGGGCCAGGCCCGGCTGCCCGGTGTCCACCGCCATGTAGCCGGCCAGCTCGGTCAACCGGGCTACCGCCGCGAAGAGTTGCCGTCCGGTCTCCTCCCGGTACGCGCCGCCCAGCAGGCCGGAGACCACGCTGTTGAGGTAGTGGACCACCACCGGGCGGACGTGCCCGCTGCCGAAGCGGTGGTCGAGGTCGACCAGCATCGCCGTGGTCGCCCGGATCGCCGCGACGTCCGTCGGGCCGACCCGCGGGCCGCCGGTACGGGCCACCACCGGGTCGGGTGGGGTGATCAGCCAGTCCCGGCTGGGCTCGACGAGGGCGGAGGCCGCCACCGTGGCCCCGGTCAGGAAGTCCCGGCGGCCGACGTCGCTGCGCCACAGCTCGCACACCTGCTCCAGTGCGGCGTTCAGCGTCGGCGCGAACTGCAGCCCGATCCCGGAGCTGAGGTTCTTGCCGTCCGCCATGCCGATCTCCTCGACCGACACGCTCCGCCCCAGCTTGCGGCCGAGGGCCTCGGCGATCACCGCCGGGGCCTGCCCGCGCGGCTGCTGGCCGCGGAGCCAGCGGGCGACGGACGTCTTGTCGTACCGCAGGTCCAGGCCGTGCTCCGCACCGCACAGGTTGACTCTCCGCGCCAGACCGGCGTTGGAGCAGCTGGCCTCCTGGATCAGCTGCTGCAGACGCTCGTTGGGCTGTCGTGCGACAAGTGGTCTCGCGGCCATTGGGCTTCGCCTCCCCACACCCTCCGGCCCGGCCGGTGGGCGACGATTCTGCTGATCTGTTGCCGACTGTCCGACCGTCCAAGGAATCTGACACCAGGTTAGCGATCAGCAACGCCACCGGGATACCCACGGTGACGATCCCCACCCCCCGCGCGCCCTGGGAAATGCTCCCGTGCGCCCCCACTGCGCCCACCCCCGTCCACCCGGTCCGCTCCAACTCGGTTGCCTCACCGGTTCGGGTGACATTGCCACCGCGCGCAAGACCCGCCCCCGCCCGGCCGTAACCAGCCTCACGCACGGTAGTTGTGCAGCGCGTGGAAGACATCCCAGACTCCCCCGACCAGGGCGGCACCGCCGGACTGCCCCCGCTGCTCATCGAAGCCGTCGGCTACGCCGAGAGCCGGCACTGGGAGGTCGCGCCGGGCGCCTGGCTGATCGACGGCGACGGGCCGGCCCGCTGCTCCTGCGGCGACGCCCGCTGCCCGATGCCGGGTGCGCACCCGATCGACGCGGACTGGGCGCGCAAGGCGAGCGCCGGCCCGGGCGCGGTGCGGCGCTGGTGGACCGAGCGACCGGAGGCCTCGATCCTGCTGCCCACCGGCCGCTCCTTCGACGTGCTGGACGTGCCGGAGGTGGCCGGCTGCCTGGCACTGGCCCGGATGGAGCGGATGGACCTCCAGCTCGGCCCGGTGGTCGCCGTCCCGGCCGCACCCGGCCGCTCCGGCCGGCGGCTGCACTTCCTGGTGCTGCCCGGGGTGGCCGCCAAGCTGCCCGAGATGCTGCGCAAGCTCGGCTGGCCGCCCGGCCGGCTGGACCTGGTGGCCCGCGGCGAGGGCGACTGGACGGTGGCCCCGCCGTCCCGGGTCGGCCCGACCGGCTTCGCCCAGTGGGCCCGCTCGCCCTCCGCACTGAACCGCTGGCTGCCGGACGCCGCCGAGCTGGTCAGCCCGCTGGCCTACGCCTGCGGGCGCGAGGCGCCGTCGGCCCGCCTCCAGCCGGCCCAGCCGGCGGCGGTGCGCTGACCCCCTGAGCCGGACGGTCCCCCGGCACCGGCCCGGAGGTTCACCGTCCCGTGGACGGCCGCCCTACGCCTATCGGGTGAGGGCGTGCACAGCGCGACACCCCGCGCGCGGCTGACGGGCCTTGTCTCCCACCGGGGACAAGGCCCGTCACACGCACGTGCGGATAAGGCTTCGGTGTACCCGCTGGTCAACGGCGAAAGCCCCTCGTACGAGTGACAACGCTCAAGGATTGCCATGATCTGCCGAGGGGAGGAATTCCACCGTGCGGGGACGCCGGAAGGGGCGCTCGGACGGGGAAGCCGGGCGGGGCGGTCGGGAGGGAACCGGGAGGGAACGGAGGGGACGGAGGGGACAGGGAGGGACGGGAGGGAACGGAGGGGCCGTGGCACCGGCCGGGTTCGGGGAGGCCGGTGCCACGGAAGCAGGGAGGAACAGGGAGGGACGGGGAGGACGAGCAGGGCCCGGTGCACGGGGATGCACCGGGCCCTGCTCATTCGACTGCCCCAGGGATCAGGCCTGCGCGACGAAGACGTGCGCGGCGATCTCCTTGCCCAGCTCGGCCGCGGTCTCCCCGCTGCCGACCAGCACCCCGCCGACCCCGGCGGTGACCCGCACCGTCGAGCCCGGACGGATCCCGGCCCGGCGCAGCGTGCGCATCAGCTCGCCGTCGGTCTGGATCGGCTCGCCGATCCGGCGGACCACGACGTCCGCGCCCGCCTCGCCCGGGCGGACCGTGTCCAGCGGGACGAGCGCCGCGTCGAAGCCCTCGCCCTCGGCCTTGGCGTCGCCCAGCTCGTCCAGGCCCGGGATCGGGTTCCCGTACGGGGACTGGCTGGGGTGGCCGAGCATGGCGAGCACCTTGCGCTCGACCGTCTCGCTCATCACGTGCTCCCAGCGGCAGGCCTCCTCGTGGACCTGCTCCCACTCCAGACCGATCACGTCGACCAGCAGGCACTCGGCGATGCGGTGCTTGCGCATCACCCGCACCGCGAGCCGGCGGCCGTCCTCGGTGAGTTCGAGGTGACGGTCGCCCGCGACCCGGAGCAGTCCGTCGCGCTCCATCCGGCCGACCGTCTGGCTGACCGTGGGGCCGCTCTGCTCCAGACGTTCGGCGATGCGGGCGCGCATCGGTGTGATGCCCTCCTCCTCCAGCTCCAGGATGGTGCGAAGGTACATCTCAGTGGTGTCGATCAGCCCAGACATCGCCGCTGGTTCCCTTCTTCGGTGTCCTCACCGCCAATTCTGACGTACCGCACCGACTGCCGAGCCCGCGCAGGGGCCTCGGGGACCGCATTTCGTTCCTGTTGACAGCGGTACCGGTGAGGCAGCACGGTGCTGGCCGTAGCTTTCTCCATCGGCGGTCTGGACCACCCGGGCCGCCCCACCCGGCCGGCTCCCCCACCGGCAGAGAGCGAAGGCAACAGATGAGCGACCTGGTCGGCCGGTACTTCGACGCCGCGATCGCCCACCTCCAGCGGGTCCGCACCGAGGAGGCCGACACCATCGAGGCGGCCGCCGCGCTGCTGGCCGAGGCGGTCGCCGAGGGGCGCCGGATCTTCACCTTCGGCTCCGGCCACTCCTCACTGGCCGCCCAGGACGTGGTCTACCGGGCCGGCGGGCTCGTCCCGGTCAACCTGCTGGACGTCCCCGGGATGTCCGGGGTGACGGTGATGCCCGCCCCGCTCTCCAGCGCGCTGGAGCGGGTCTCCGGCCTGGCCACCACCACCCTGGACCTCACCCCGGCCACCTCGGGGGACCTGCTGTTCGTCATCTCCCTCTCCGGCCGCCAGGTGATGCCGGTCGAGCTCGCCCGCCACGCCCGGGAGCGCGGACTCAAGGTGATCGGGGTGACCTCGCTGGCGTACCCGGAGCAGGTACCCTCGGCGCACCCGTCCGGCAGCTACCTCAAGGACCACTGCGACGTCGTCCTGGACAACAAGATCGCGGTGGGGGACGGCGAGCTGACCCACCCGGCCGCCGAGACCTCGTTCGGCCCGGTCTCCACCATCGTGACCAGCGCGCTGATGCAGGCCGTGGTCGCCTCGGCGGTCGGCCGCCTCGCCGACGCGGCGGCGGCCGGCACCGGCGCCACCCCGCCGCTGTTCCGCTCCGGCAACGTGCCCGGCGGCACCGAGTGGAACGCCAAGCAGATGGCCGACAACGCGGACCGGGTCTTCTACACGTACTGAGCCGCGCGCGGCGGCCGCCGCCGGAGGGCCGCGATATGGGACAACCTCCGGCGGCATCCCGGCCAATGCGGCCGGAGCCGGCCCGGGCCAGGCGTACCGGCGCGGCGGGCGGGGCAGGAGAGCGGGTGCGACCGGAGCGACGGGTGGGGGCCGAGGATGGCATCGGGTGCGGGTCCGATGGGAAGAGTGCGCGAGCAGGAGCTGATGCCCGCGCTGTTCTGGTCCGCCGACTCCGCCTCCCTGCAGGGGCAGCGGCGGTCCGTACTGCTCTCCGCGTGGGAGCTGGTACTGCTGGTGGCCGCCGCCGCGTTCGGCTCCGCCGACGGCGCGCCCTGGGCCTGGCCGGCCGCCGCCGCCTACCTCGGCGCGATCGCCCTCGCCCTGGTGATCAGCCGGCAGAACCCGCAGGGCCTCTGGTACGAGGGCCGGGCGGCCGCGGAGTCGGTCAAGACGCTGGCCTGGAAGTTCAGCGTCCGGGCCGACGCGTACCAGCCGCCGCCGCGCAGCCTGCCGGACGCCGAGGGGCTGTACAGCTTCCAGCTCGGCCGGGTGCTGAACGCCTTCCGGGGCAGCCGCGCGGTCGGCGCCGCGGCGGAGGACTCCGGCGCGCGGATCACCGACGCGATGCGCGGCCTGCGCGACCAGCCGCTGGCGGTGCGCCGCGAGGTGTACCTGCGCGAGCGCATCCAGGTCCAGCACGACTGGTACCGCTCGAAGGCCCGCTACTGCGCCCGGGCCGGCTTCTGGACGGGCGTGCTGGGCGTGGTGCTGCCGCTGCTCGGCCTGGTCCTGGCGGTGCTGCGCGCGATGGGCGAGTTCGGCTACGACGCGCTCGGCACCGTCTCGGCGGTGGCCGCCTCGGTCGCCGCCTGGGCGCAGCTGCGCCAGTACCGGCCGCTGGCGGCCGCGTACGGCCTGGCCGCCGACGAACTGGAGCTGATCCGCAGCCAGCTGGCCCAGCTGGACGTGACGTCCTCCGACGCCGAGGAGATCTGGTCCCGGCTGGCCCGCGACGCCGAGGACGCGGTCTCCCGCGAGCACACCACCTGGCAGGCCCGCCGCGAGGTCCGCGGCACGACCGACCGGGACCACTGAGGCCCGGAACCACCGGACCGGGACGGCCGGAGGACCGGCCCCGAACAGACCGGCACCACGGAAGCATCACCCGTACCGAGGAGGCCCGCGTGTCATTACGGATGGTCAAGGCGCCGGACGGCCGCGCCATCGCCGTCGAGACCCTGGGCGACCCGCGCGGCCGGCCGGTGTTCCTGCTGCACGGCATGCCCGGCAGCCGGGTCGGCCCGCACCCGCGCAGCACCGTGCTGTACCGCCTGGGCGTCCGGCTGGTCTCCTTCGACCGGCCCGGCTACGGCGACTCCGCCCGGCTGCCCGGCCGCCGGGTGAGCGCGGCGGCCGCCGACGTGCGGACCATCGCGGACGAGCTCGGGATCGACCGGTTCGCGGTGCTGGGCCGCTCGGGCGGCGGCCCGCACGCGCTGGCCTGCGCGGCGCTGCTGCCCGACCGGGTCAGCCGGGTCGCCGTGCTGGTGGGCCTGGCGCCCCGGAACGCGGCCGGGCTGGACTGGTACGGCGGAATGACCCCGTCCAACATCCGCGCGTACCGGGAGGCCGAACGCGGGCACGACCGGATCGCCGCGGCGATGCGGTTCCGCTCCGAGCAGATCAAGGCCGACCCGGTCCGGCTGCTCAAGGGCCTGCGGCCGGAGCTGACGCCCAACGACCGGGAGGTGGTCGCCGACACCGGGCTGCGGCGGATGCTGCAGAGCAACTACCGCGAGGCGTTCCGGCACGGCGCCGACGGCTGGATCGACGACGTGCTGGCCTTCACCGCCGACTGGGGCTTCAAGGTGCAGGACATCACGGTCCCCGCGTGGCTCTGGCACGGCGCCGACGACCAGTTCTCGCCGGTCGAGCACTCCCGCTGGCTGGCCGACCACATCCCCGGCGCCGAGCTCTTCCTGGAGCCCGGCGCCGCGCACTTCGGGGCGTTCCGGGTGATGACCACCGCGCTGGCCTGGGCGGCCGGCCACACCGCGGCCCCCGGGCGCAGGCCCTGAGCCCGGGCCCGGCCCTCAGACCCCGACCGGGGTGACCGGCTCCCCGCCGGCCAGCACCGCCAGCACGTTCTCCACCGCGAGCCCGCCCATCGCCTGCCTGGTCCGCACGGTGGCACTGCCCAGGTGCGGGGCCAGCACCGCGCGCTCCTGGGCGAGCAGGGCCGACGGCACCGCCGGTTCCCGCTCGAAGTTGTCCACCGCCGCGGCGAACAGCGCGCCCGACTCCAGCGCGGCGGCGAGCGCGTCCTCGTCCACCACCCCGGCGGTCATCGAGACCACGACCGCCCCGGCCGGGAGCAGGGCCAGCCGACGGGCGTCCAGCAGGTGCCGGGTGGCGGCGCCGAGCGGGCAGGTGACCACCAGCACGGTGGAGGTGGCGAGCAGTTCCTCCAGCGGCAGCCACTGCGCGCCCTCGGCCTTCCCGGGCGGCAGTTCGGAGCGGTTGTGGTAGCTCACCGGCATGTCGAAGGCCCGGGCGCGGCGGGCCACGGCCTGACCGATCCGGCCCATGCCGAGAACGCCCAGCGGGGTGCCGGCAAGCTCCAGGCCGAGCATGAAGTTCGGGGCCCAGGCCCACGGCTCCCCGGAGCGCAGCAGGCGCTCCCCCTCGCCCAGCCTGCGGGTGGCGGCCAGCAGCAGCGCCCAGGCCATGTCGGCGGTGGCGGCGGTGAGCACGCCGGGGGTGTTGCTGACCAGGACTCCGCGTTCGGCGCAGGCGGCGAGGTCGACGTTGTGGTGGCCGACCGCGTGGTTGGCGACGATCCGCAGGCCCGGGCCGGCCGCGTCCAGGAACGCGCCGTCGACCGCGTCGTCCAGCGTGGTGACCACCGCCGACCGGCCGCGGACGGCGGCCAGCAGCTCGGCGCGCGGCATCGGCAGGTCCGAGTCGTGCAGGGTGGCCGCGTGGTGGGCGGTGAGCCGCTCGATCACCCCCGGCGCGAGGCGGCGGGTGACCAGGACCGGGGGCAGCTGCTCGTTCATAGGTCCCGCAGCGTACCCGCCGGCCCCGGCCGGAACCTCCCCGTCAGACCGGCTGCGGCTCCAGGTCGCGGTTGATCCGCTTCCAGCCGCGCGCCGAGACGGTGTTCGGGTGTTCCTCGCCGAACTGCCGGATCAGCTCGGAGATCGCCTTGGCCCGCAGCTCGGCCGCCTGGGTGTGCCGGCCGGCCGCGCGCAGGGTGACGGCCAGGTTGGCCTCGCAGGCCACCGCGTCCGGGTGCCGGGGCGTGTAGCGGTCGCAGAGGCCCGCGTACGCGGTGCGGCCGAGCTCCTCGGCCCTGGCGATCTGGCCGTCCTCCCCGTAGGCGTTGGCCAGGTTGATCATCGCGTTCAGGGTGTACGGGTGCTCCGCGCCGACGGACTCGGTGAGCCCCTCGACGGTGGCGAGCCCGCGCGCGATGGCGCCCTGGACGTCGCCGCTGCCCCGCAGGTAGATGCCGAGGTTGTTGGCGCAGGCCAGGGTGAACGGGTGCTCGTCGCCGAACAGCCGCCGGTGGCCCTCGAAGACGGTGGTGCAGAGGTCGCGGGCGGCCTCCTTGTCCCCGGAGGCGCTGTGGTCGGCGGCCAGGTTGAGCGCGCAGGCCAGCGCGTCGGGGGCGTCGGCGCCGTACCGCTCCAGGTAGCGCTCGTAGGTCTCCTTGGTGATCCGGCGGGCCTCGGCGAGCTGGCCGGTGCGGCGCAGCGAGACGGCCAGCGACTTGGCGTTGCGCAGGTTCTCCGGAAGGTCGGGGTCGAGCACGTCGCCGAGGTCGTTGGTCACCTCCTGGAGCAGTTCGACCGAGCCGCGGTAGTCGCCGAGTTCGCGCAGGTCACGGGCGAGGTTGGACTTGGTGGACAGGGTGTACGGGTGGCGCGGGCCGAGGACGGCGGTGCGCCGGTCGAGGGTCTCCTGGTCCAGTTCGCGGGCGGCCTCGCTGTCGCCGACCAGCCGGTAGTCGATCGCCAGGTTGTTGGCCATCGAGAGCGTGCGCGGGTTGTCGTCGCCGAACAACTCGCGGAACTGGTCGAGGATCTCGCGGTCGAGGTCGAGCGCGGCCTGGAACCGGCCGAGGGCCCGCCGGTCGGCGCCGAGCGAGCCGGCCGTCATCAGGGTGTACGGGTGGTGCTCGCCCAGCAGGGCCCGCTGGCGCTCCAGGGTGGCCTCGTCGAGGGCCAGCGCCTCGGCGTAGTTGCCCTGCGAGCGCAGCACGTTGGCGAGCTGGAAGCGCAGCAGCAGGGTCTGCCGGTCGTCCTCGCCGAGCTTGCCGGTCCACTCGGCGTCCAGGGCGTGGCCGAGGTCGCGGGCGCGGTCCAGTTCGCCGCGCTTCCACAGGTAGCGGACGCGGTCGATGAGCAGCTGCCGGGTGTCGGCCTCGTCGCAGTTGTGCGCCTTGGAGGGCGAGAGGTGCGGCCAGATCTCGTCGAAGGCGGGCCAGTTGGCGGGGTCGTCGGTGTCGCCGAGGACGGGCCGGGCGCCGGTGAGGATGCGGTGCACCTCGTGGATGGCGATCTCCTGCTCGTCATCGGTCATCTCGGCCCGGATGACCGCCTGGACCAGCCGGTGCACCTGGAAGCTGTTGGTGCCGGCGTCGACCTTGGCCAGCGCGTACCGGCCGATCGCCTGGATCACCTTGCCCAGCATGAACTTGTCGCTGAGGTCGGCGTCGTACTGGACGAGCGCGCGGATCATCTGGTCGCTGTAGAAGAGGTTCATCGAGATCGGCTCGGGCGCGAAGAACGCGCAGAGCTGGAGCAGCCGCACCGCCGCCGGGGACTGGGTGCGCAGCCGGGCGATCGAGACGTTCCAGGTGGCGCCGACCGGGGTCGGGTAGTCGGCCGGGCGGGCGCCGGCCAGGGCGCGGGCGGCCTCGGCCTGCAGCTGGGCGACGTAGGTGTCGACCGGGGTGCCGGTGGTGTCCAGCCAGGCGGCGGCGACCTCGACGGCCAGCGGGAGGTCCCCGACGGCCTCGGCGACCCGGTCGGCGTCGGGGCGGGAGAGGCCGCGGGCGCGCCGGCAGAGGTGCTCGACGCTCTCGCCGCGGGTGAAGACGTCCACCTCCAGCGCCTCCGCGTGCCCGGACCAGGCCTGGTTGCGGGAGGTGACCAGGATGTGTCCGGAGCCGCCGGGGAAGAACCGGCGGATCTCGGACGGCTCATCGGCGTTGTCGAAGATCAGCAGCCAGCGTGCGGTGGGCACCCCGCGGCGCAGCGCCTCGCGGGCCGCCTCGGCCGCCTCGGTGACGGAGTCGCCGACCCGCAGTCCGAGCCGGCGGGCCAGGTCGGCCAGGGCCGGGGCGACCAGCTCGGTCTGCTCGGCGTCGATCCACCAGACCAGGTCGTAGTCGGACATGAAGCGGTGCGCGTACTCCAGCGCCACCTGGGTCTTGCCGACGCCGCCGAGCCCGTACAGGGTCTGCGGGGTGGGCAGGACGGCGGCCATGCCGCCGCGCAGCTGGTTGCGCAGCTGCTCCAGGACGGCGGCGCGGCCGGTGAAGGACGGGTTGCGCGGCGGCACGTCCCAGACCTGCGGCTTGCTGCCGGGGAAGCGCGGGCCGGTGCCGGCGGTCTCGGCGAGCGGCACGTCGCCGCGGCCGAGGGCGCGCAGCAGGGTCTGCACCGACTGCGTCTCGTCGCGGCCGACCAGGTCGACCGGGTTGCGGTTGCTGAACGGCGCGGTGAGGCGGACGTCGCCGACCCGGACCGGGACCAGCTGGCGGCGGGTGCCGGACGGGTCGGAGCTGACGACGGACTCCCAGAGCGCGCGGGCCTGCGGCGAACGCTGGTAGGCGGGCGAGAGCACCGCGACCGTCCGGTAGGCGGCGTCGATGCCGCGCTCGGTCTCGTGGCGCGGGTCCGAGCCGGCGCTGAGGTCCCTCGGCAGCACCCGGAAGCCGGCCCGGGTCAGGACCGACTCGATCCAGTCCGCCCACATCCGGTCCTCGGGCACGTAGGAGAGGTAGAGGTCGGCCGGCACGGACGGGCGGCGCCGGGTGAAGGCGTCCACGTAACGCAGCCGGACCTCCTCGTCGACCGGGGGCAGGGAGGTGACCCGGCCCTCGGTGATGACGCCGGTCAGCCGCTCGCAGGCGGCGAGCATCGAGGTCTGGGTGCCGCCCTGGTCGCCGAAGGTGGCGAGGATCTCCTCGTAGGCGTAGAACGGCCGGTACGGGATCTCCACCGAGCCCCAGTAGTGGGCGAGCTCCTCGCCGTTCAGCCCGGCCGGCAGGCCGTCGAAGCGGATCCGGGCGAGCGCCCGGCCGGCGTCGGCCTTCTCCTTCTCGCCCTCGTCGATGCGCATCGGCACCGGCAGGATGCGGATGCCGCGCTCGCGGTAGCGGTCGTGGATGTGCTGGGCGATCCGGGAGGCGCCGTCGATCGACTGGTCGCTGAGGGTGAAGCAGACGACCAGGTCGTCGGGCATCTGGACGGTGCAGATCTCGGCGATGTCGGAGAGGCCGGTCCGGGAGTCGATCAGCACGTAGTCGTAGCGCTTGCCCATGTCGGCGCGGAGCGCGTCGAAGAACTGCCCGCCGTCGAAGCGGTCGTAGAAGATGTCCCAGTCGAGGTGGGTGACGGCCTCGGAGTAGTCCCGGTTGAACTGGCCCGCGGAGAGGAAGTCCAGGCTGCCGCCGGCGGGGAACATCGGCCAGGAGAGCGACAGTGCGTGCGGGTGGACCCGGGCGAAGTCGAGGTGCCAGCCGTCGGCGTGCTCGACCGGGCGCAGCGCCTCCTCCCGGTACTCGGCGATCAGGTCCATCATGCCGGTGGTTCCGGCCAGTACCGCCGGGTCGAGGAACGGGTGGAAGAACTTGGCCAGGCCCGGTGCCTCCAGGTCCCAGTCGACGGTGAGCACCCGGTAGCCGTTGGCGGCAAGGATCCAGGCGGTGTTGGCGAGCGCCATGGTGCGCCCGGTGCCGCCCTTGTACGAGTAGAAGGTGATGATCCGGCCCTGCCGGTCCTGCTCCGCCTCGCGCCGGGCGGCGAGTTCGGCTGCGGTCAGGCCCCCGATGCGGAGGTTCCTGGTGCGGTTGTCACTCATGCGCCCACCTCGCTGCGTTCGGCGGTCGCTTCGCGAAACGCGCAGCCCCCGGTGATTCGCTCGCTCCGCTCGCTCATGTGCTTCCTCCCCGGGGCGGTGTCCCGTCGTCCGGGCGTTCGCCTGAGTCGCGTGGTGGCTGGTCGTCGTCGTAGGCGAAGGGTTCGGGCCCGTCCCGACCGCGCCCGTACCGGAAAGCGTCCCGCAGATTGGGCCGTGGCGGCGGTGGTTCCTCGGGTTCGGTCCTGGTCCGGCCCTCGAAGGCGTACTTGGCCTTCATGGCGGCCCGGGGCAGCGCGTCGTCGAACTCCTCCAGGCTGCCCAGCCCGGGCGGCCCGCCGGTGGCGCCGAGGAAGCTCGGCCGGACGGACCGGTGGGTGAACCGCAGGACCCGGTCGCTGAGTTCGCCCAGCTCGCGGTGGTTCTCCACGCAGTCCGGGTCGTCGAGGTTCCACGGCTCCAGGACGCTCACCCAGGAGCAGTCGGAGCGGTCGAAGCGGCGGACCAGTTCGCTCCACCGCTCGTCCTGGAGCACCCAGCGGTCCAGCAGCAGCAGCCCCGGCGCGACCGGGTCGCCGCCGGCGATGATCGCCTCGGCCTCGCCGTCGAACTCGTGCACGGTGGCCTGGAACCCCAGCTGCCGGGCGAGCCGCACCGCGTGCTCGGCCAGCGGGCGGGAGGCGGCCGGCCGGTACGGGTGCCAGTCGGTGCGCCTGGCGCCGTAGTAGTCGGGGTTGCGGTCGGGCGGCACCTCGCCCCGGTGGTAGGCGAGGACGGAGATCCGCAGCTGCTTGGTGGGCGCGGTGACGTTGAAGGCGCTGGGCTGGGCGTTGAAGTCGAGGCGGCGCCCGACCGGGATCACCGTCTCCTCGGCCACCTCGACGATCCGCCGGGCCAGCCGGTGCACGGCCAGCTCGTAGGCGGACCGGAAGTAGCTGAGCTTCATCAGCGCATAGAGGCCCTCGGTGGCGTAGTCGGGGCCGAAACTGGCGTGGTTGAACTGGAGTTCGCTCGCCACCTCGGGCAGTTTGTAGCGGCTCATCGGCGCCCAGAGCACCGGCACGATGCCGCTGGTCCGCTCCGAGTCGAGGTTGGCCGGGTAGACCGGCCGCTGGGTGAAGGAGTGCCACTCCTGGCCGCACGGGAGGCTGTTGAAGTACCGCGGCGAGTAGAGCGGCACGAAGACCCGGCAGGTGGCCAGCTCCTCGGAGAGCCGGTCGGCCCACAACTCCCCCTGGTGCATGGACTCGTCCATGAACCCGACCGGTACGCCCGCGGGCACGGTGGTCAGTTGCAGCACGGCCTCGCAGAGGTCGCGGTACAGCTGTCGCACCCAGTGGTTGGGATCCCCGGCGCCACGCGCGCCGGCCTTCGGGGTGTGGGCGTAACTGAGGAAGAAGTACGGCCGGGCGGCTTCCTCGTCCCAGCCATGGTCGTTCACACGCGCCTCCCCCTGGCCCGCCGGCAACCTCTTTCCCGCGAGTCCCCGTACGCGGGGCTTCAGTGTAGGAACGACTGAGGGTCCAATGGAATAGCACAGCGGGCCATGCGAGTTGACATGACTGAAACGACCGCCCCCGTACGGCCCTTACGCCGTGGCCAGATCCGGCCTGAGCCAGCGCCGCTCGCGCAGGATGCCGACCGCGAGATCGACGGCCTCGCGCATCGGGAGGAGCCGGCAGTCCGCGCCGCCCACCCTGCCGTGCCGGACGCCGGCGGCGGAGCGGAGCACCTCCTCGCCGAGCTCCCCGAAGTGCAGGTCGTCCAGGAGCGGGCCGTCGAAGTGGACCCAGCGGCTGCCGCCGCCCTCCTTGACCACGCAGCCGTAGTGGCGGACGGGGATGTCCGGCATCTGGAGGTCGGCCAGGTGGAAGGCGGTGAACCTGTCCATCCCCACCCCGATGCCGAGCACGTGTGCACCGATCTCGTACAGCCGGCCGAGCGGCGACGCCATGCCGAGGTGGCAGGTGAGTTCGTGCAGCTCGGTGACGTCCTTCGCGCGGGCCCCCACCGCGGCGAAGGAGGACTGCGGATGGTTGCTGCGCACCGCGTCCGGGTGGATGCGGATCAGCTCCGAAAGCGTGCCCATGGTCGGCGAGGCCGGCGTCGTGTACGGGTCGAAGGGGGGCATGCTCGCGCGCCACTCGTCCACCTGCTCGGGCAGCCAGCCCTGCATCATCTCCCTGACCATCCGGGAGGTGTCCGAGTTCTCCGGGGTGCCGGTGTACGCGGCCAGGGTGCCCCGGCCGGGGCCGCCGAGCGCGTCCAGCAGCGCTTCGACGACGGTGGCGCCACCGCCCTCGACCGGGCCGAGCCGGCGCAGCGAGGCCTGGACGAGCAGCACCTGGCCCGGCCGGACGCCGAGCTCGGTGAACTGCTCCGCGAGCATCGTTCGAGTCAACTTATTTGGCGATATGTCCTGCCGGGACGGCACGGGACTCGGTTCGGTGAGGATGGCGGTTCCCGAGGGTGATGGGCCCGGAGGAAGGCTCCGGTGCCGGAGGGGGGATGAGCGCGAGCCTACAACCCCGAGGGGCGCCCACGACGGAAGGCGCCAGGGCAACCACCGGTCGCGATCGGCCGGTTCTGCGCCCCCCGGGGGGTGGCTCACACCCTTGGTAACAGTCGGTTCTGGGCGACCGTCACGTCATCGGCACGGCGAAGGCCGACCAGGGCGTCGTGGGCGGTCAGGCGTCGTGGACGGCCAGGGCGTCGTGGGCGGGTCAGGCGTCGTGCGCGGGCCGGGCGTGGTGCGCGGGGCGCGGTCAGCCGGTGGGCGCGGCCGGACGCCTGGCCTGCCGAGCCTGCCGGGCGGCGTCCTCGGCCGCCTTCGGCAGGGCCACGTCCAGCCAGGGCCCGACCGTCTCCCGCATGCCGTCGGCGAAGCGCAGGCCGACCGGGGTCAGCGACCCCGAACCGGCCAGTCTCTCGACCGCCTCGGCCGTGTACCCGCGCCAGAGCGCGAACTGCGCCCGGGCGTGCTCGGCGGCCGTCCCGGGCAGGCCGTCGTAGATGGCGGTCCGGGTGCCCCAGAAGGCGGTCACCGCGAGGTGGGCGTAGGTGCCCTGGAGCAGGCCCTCGATCGGGCGCGGGTCGGGCCGCCAGGGCGCGTCGTACTGCGCGGTGTCGGCGGGGTCGTAGAGGTCCAGCAGGTCCAGCACGGCGCCCAGTTTGACGTGCTGGAACTCGTGCGCGAGCAGCAGCGCCAGGGTCGGCGCGGTGGCCGGGCGGGCGATCCCGACCGCACCGAAGGCCTGCCGGGCGGCGGCGCTGACGTCCCGTCCGGGCGGGCCGGGGCGCAGCGGGGTGACGGTGGTCAGTCCGGTCCGCAGGCCCTGGGCGTAGGCCGGCAGGTCCCGGTCGAGCAGCTCGACGGCCTCGCGCAACGCCCCGGTCCAGGCGTGCAGTTCGGCCTCGCCGAGCCGGTCGCCGACCGGCCACTGGTGGCTGTCGCGCTGCGGGTCGGTGTCCTCCAGGGCGAGCGTCCAGCCCCCGGCCGGGCGGACCAGCCGGACCGGCTCCCAGCGCGGGTCCCGGTGGCCCGCGCCGAGGGTGAGCACCTCACCGCCGGCCGTGCGGACGGTGAACCCGTCGCCGGTGCCGGTGACGAGCGCCTCCCCGCCCCCGGCGAGGGTGAGCCGGCCGAGGGTCGGCAGGTGCAGGGCGCCCTCCCGGACCGGGACGGCCACGGCGTCGCCCCGCCCGGCCCGGACGGCCGCGGCGCCGGCCAGCTCGGCCAGCCGCCCGAGCCCGGCGCCGGGGTCGCCGCCGAGCCTCCGGGCCGCCCAGGCCCGGGCGTACGGGTGGCCGAGCACCGTGTCGAGCGCGGCCGGTGCGGCGGCGTCGAGGTCGGTGAGGAGGTCCCAGGCGGCCGAGGAGCGCAGCCCGGAGGTGCCCCGGACGGCCGCCAGCATCGCCCGGGTGAGGGCGAGTTGGGAGCGGGCGAGGGCCCGGACGGTGTCCGCGTCACCGTGGCCGCGGGCCAGCTGGCCGAGCTGCCGGTCGGTGAGGCCGGCGGGCACGGCCGGCTCGCCGGCCTGCACCGGAACGGCCTGCGCGGAAACGGCCTGCGCGGAAACGGCCTGGCCGGTTGCCGCTCGCGGGGCCGTGCCGGCCCCGGGGTCCGGCTCGCCGCGGTCGGCGATGCCGTGGATGAGTGTCATGAGATCCCCGCAGTAGACGGAGGGGTTGTCGAATCCACCATCGGCCCGGTAGCGGTGGGCGTACAGACCGCCACCGCAGGAACGGACGACGGGGCAGCCGCGGCAGGTGGCGCTCAGGCCGGCCAGCCCGGACTGCCGGGCGGCCATGCCGGGGTGCCGGGCGACCTCGTCGAGGCTGTGCCGGAAGACGTCGAGGCCGGTGGCGGGAGCGCCGTCGTACGCGGTCTTCAGGCTGTCGGCCTGCTCGAACGTGCCGTCGGTCTCCAGCACCACCAGCGCGGCGGGCTCCAGGCCGAGCGACTCGGTGAGGCTGGAGAGCCCGTGCAGGGTGCGGTGGACCGAGTCGAAGGTCCGGACGGCGAACGGCCGGCCGTCCCCCTCCCAGTGGTCGTAGACGGCCAGCAGCCATGCGGCGTACGGGTTCTCCGTCCGGCCGACGGGGCGTCTCGGCGGCTGCTCCCAGGTGGCGTGCGGGAGCAGGAAGTCGACGGCGGGGGGCTCCAGTTCGGCCAGCGCGCGGTAGACGGCGGCCGGGTCGTTGTCGATGTCGACGGTGCAGAGCAGGCCGGCGTAGAGGTGCCGGTACTCGGGCCGGCGGAGCAGGCCCACCGCCCGCAGCACCTGGGGGTGGCTGCTGCGGCCGTCGGCGAACCGGCGGTGCCGGTCGTTGGCCGCGCGGTCGCCGTCCAGGGAGACGCCGACCTTGATGTCCTGCCGGTCGAAGAGGTCGCAGAACGCGGGGCTCAGCAGCACCCCGTTGGTGTGGATCCGCAGGTCGAGCGCACAGCCGGGCGGGAGTGCGGCCCTGAACTCCTCGGCGGCACGGCGCAGTCGGTCCGGGCCGGCCAGCAGGGGCTCTCCCCCGTGCAGGACGACCCGGACGACGGTGAGGCCGTGGGCGGCCGCGTGCTCGCCGATCCGTTCGGCGGCCTTGGCCAGGACCTCGTCGCCGATGACCTTGGGCCGGGCGCGCCAACTGGTGTCGGCGTGCTCGTAGACGTAGCAGTGGTCACAGGCGAGATCGCACCGGCTGTGGACCTTCACAACGAACTGCGTGAACGGAAGCAGGGATCGCGTCATGGTCAGTCGTTTTCAGCCGGAGCCGATGGTCGATCGGCTGGTCAGATGGAGGAGTTGAAGGCCGCGACCGGCACCAGACCGGTATCGGAGCCTGGCAGGGCACGTCGGAGCCGCGTGGCCAGCTCGTCGGCCCCGAGCGAGGCCAGATCGGCCAGGGTCGGCCGGTCCGACTGGTGATGATCCGTCAGGTCATGCTTGGGCTTGGTGTCCAGTGCGGGTGTCATGTTCGATTCTCTTCCACGATGGGGGTTAGAGAGAGCCGACTCCGGGTATACCCCGGCGCCTTTCGACCAATGTAGTGGCAGCACGGGGGCAACACCGCGCTGTTCCACGAGCCTCCGTGTCCTCTACCCCGCCATCCAGCGAAGTCTTGCGGAAAGTTCACCCACTCGGCGGTCGCGTAGCGGCACCTGCACGGCGCACCGCCCCCGGTGACGGCCTGCCGACTCACACCGCTCGCACCTCGATGTCGCTCTCCAGCCGCCGGCCCTCCCTGATCGCCACCGTCACCGGATGGGTCTCGCCCATCGACTCCCGGGCCCGTGCGAGCGCGTCCGCCACCAGCCGCCCGGCCCGGGCGGTGTCGCCGGCGGCGGCGAGGCCGAGCGACAGGTTGGAGACCGCCGCGAGGGTGTCGGGATGGTCCGGGCCGAGGACGTCGGCCAGCAGCTGTGCGGCCTGCTCGTCCAGGGCCAGTGCCGCCGCCGGGTCACCGGCCAGGGCCAGGTGGTCGGCGTGGTTCAGCATCGCGATCCCGACGTACGGGTGACGGTCCCCGAGCGCCGCGCCCAGACCGTCCAGGGCCCGGCCGGAGAGTTGCCGGGCCTCGGCGGTGCGGCCGGCCCGGCGCAGCGCCACGGCGAGGTTCACGGCCGAGACCCAGGTGGTCGGGTGGTCCTCGCCGAGGTGGGTGCGGCAGTACCCGAACGCCTCCTCGGCCGGCGGGACGGCCCGCCCGGTCTCGCCCAGCGCGCCGAGGGAGCCGGCCAGGTTGCCGGCGGCGGCCGCGGTGCCGTGGTCGTCGGCCCCGTTGAGGGCGTGCAGGCGCCGGTGGACGTCCTCGTCGTTCGCCAGCGCCTCCCGGTACCGGCCGAGCCGGCGCAGCACGATCCCGAGGCTCCGGCGGGCGCGCAGGGTGTCGTCGTGGTCGTCCCCGACGATCTCCCGGTAGCTCCGCACGACGTGCTCCAGGAGTTCCAGGGCCTCCTGGAACCGCCCGTTCCCGCTCAGGTCGCGGGCGTAGTTGAGGCCGGACAGCAGCGCGTAGGGGTTGTGCTCGCCCAGCACCGCGCACTGGCGGCGGTAGACGTCCTGGTGGCCGGCCAGCGCCGCCCGGAAGTCGCCGGTCATGAAGGCCGAGACGGCCAGGTTGTTCATGCTCATGAACGTGCGCGGGTGGTCGGGGCCCAGCACCCGCAGCGCGGTCTCCAGGGTCTGCTCGTCCAGCGCCCGGGCCTGCGCGTAGTGCCCGAGGTGGCGCAGGTCGCCGCCGAGGCTGTTGGCGACGGCGATGGTGTGCAGGTGGTCCGGGCCGAGCGCCGCGCGCAGCCGCTCCAGCGCGTGCCGGTCGAGCTCGTAGGCCGCCTGCGCGGCTCCCTGGGAACGCCGGATGTTGCCGAGCTGGACGCCCATCAGCAGGGCCGGCACGTCGTCTCCGCCGTCGTCACCGCCGTCCTGGCCGGGCCCGTCGTGGCCGTCGGTGGACCACTGCGCCAGGGCGCGTTCGGCGAGGTCGCGGCCGGCGTCGAGCAGGCCGCGGTGCCAGAGGTAGCGGACCGACTCGACGATCCACCGCCGGACCGCCGGGTCGGTGCTCGCGGTGGCTCCGGACGGCCCGAGGTGGGGCAGCAGTTCGGCGTACCGGGCCCAGTTGTCCGGGGTGTCGGGGTCGCCCGGGGAGTCCAGTGCGAGCGCGCGGTGCACGACGGCCCGCACCCGGGCCCGGTCGGCCTCGGTGACCTGGTCGCGCAGCAGCGCCTGGGTGATCCGGTGCACGCTCAGCGTCCCGCCGGCCTGGTCGTACCGGGCGAGGTTGAACTGGTTGACGGTGCGCAGGATCTCGCCCGTCGCGAGCTGGCCGTCCGTGCCCGGGGGCAGCCCGACGGCCTCGGTCACGGGCGCGCTGTAGAGCAGCCGGATCGGGATGGCGTCCGGGCCGAGGAAGCCGCAGACCTCCAGCAGCCGGGCGGCGGGGGCGTTGATCCGGCGCAGGTCGGCGCCGGCGATCCGCCAGGTGGCCGCGGTGACGGTCGAGTACTCGGCGTCCGCCTGGACCGACCGGTCGAGGATGTCGGTGAGCGTCTCGTCCAGCAGTTCGGCGTAGGTGGCGGCCGGCATCGGGGTCTCGTGCAGCCAGGCGGCGGCCTGGCCGACGGCGAGCGGGAGGTCCCCGAGGAGTTCGGCGATCCGGTCGGCGTCGGCGGCCCCGACCCCGGCGTTGAAGCGGCGGACCAGCTCGACGCTCTCCGCCCGGTCGAAGACCTCGACCTCGGTCCGTCCGCGGTGCCGGGCCCAGCGCCGGTCGCGCGAGGTCACCAGGACGTGGCCGTCGGCTGTGCCCGCCGGAATCCAGGCGGCGAGCTGCTCCGGATCCTCCGCGTTGTCGAAGACCAGGAGCCAGCGCCGGTGCGGCAGGCCCCGGCCGAGCGCGTCCAGGACGGCCCGGGCGGTCCGGGCCGCGTCGCCGCCGCCCTCCAGGCCGAGTTCGGCGGCGAGTTCGGCGAGCCGCTGCGGGACGCCGGCCGGGTCCTCGGCCGGCACCCACCAGACCACCTCGTACGCGGGCGCGAACCGGTGGGCGTACTCGACCGCGGCCTGCGACTTGCCGACCCCGCCCATGCCGTACAGGACCTGCACGGGTTCGGCCGCCGGGCCGAGCGTGAAACCGTCCCGCAGGGTCTCCAGCAGCCGGGCGCGGCCGGTGAAGGTGGGCAGCCGGGGCGGGGGGTTCTCCACCGCGGGCCGGCCCGTCGGGAAGCGGGCGGGGGCGGGCGCGGCCTCCTCGTCGGCCTCCAGCCAGCGGCCGGCGCCGGGCGGCGGGCCGAGCAGCTCGAAGAGCTGGGTCTCGGCCTGCTCGGCGGAGCCCCGGGCCAGCTCGGACACCCGGTGGCCGGCGAACGGCTCGGGCAGCCGCTCGCCCGGCGCCGTCAGGGCGAGCGGCAGCAGGCCGGCTGAGCCGCCGTCCTGCTCGGCCGAGGTGAGCCTGCGCCAGATCTCCCGGCCGCGGGGCAGTTCCGCGTACTCGGGCGAGAGCAGCACCAGCGCCCGGCCGTCGCCGTCCACCGGCCCGGCGGCCTCGGGCAGGGCGGCGTCGCCGGGTGGCCCGGCGTCCATCGGCGCCGCGGCGCTGTGCAGCGAGGCGAGGTAGCCGAAGCCGGCCAGGGCGGCGGCGGCCCACTCGGCCCAGATCCGGTCCCCCGGGGCGTAACTCACGTGCACCTGGCGGGACCTCGTGCGGCCGGTGCGCAGGTAGGCCGCGTACAGCCGGCGGCGGGCGCGGTCGGGGACGGGCCGCAGCGCGCGGACCCGGCCCTCGGTGAGCCACTCCGCCAGCCGTTCGAACGCGCCGAGCAGGCTGCGGCCCTGCTGCGGCCGGTCGACGATGGTGGCCGGAACTTCTTCGTACGCGTAGAACGGCTTGTACGGGACCTCGACGTCCCGCCAGTAGTCGGCCCGGCGCTCGGCGCTCAGCCAGCGGTCCAGGTACGGGGCGAAGGCGTCGTGGGCGAGGTCGCGCCCGGCGGCCAGCCCGGCCCGCTCGGCGTCCTCGACCCGCATCGGGACGGGCAGCACCCGGATGTCGCGCTCGTCGGCGTCCACGATCGCGCGGGCCGCGTCGACGCCGCCGCGGATGCTCTGGGCGCCGAGGGTGAAGCAGTCCACCACGGTGTCGGGCATCAGCACGGTGCAGATGCCCGAGGTGTCGCTGACCCCGGTCCGGCTGTCGATCAGCACGTAGTCGTACGAGCCGGTCCACTGCTCGCGCAGCGCGTACAGGAACTCGGCGCCCCGGATGTCCGCGCGGGTGTAGAAGCTGCGCCAGTTGAAGCTGGTCACGGCGGCCGAGTAGGAGGCGTTCTGCCGGCCGGCCGGCATCAGGTCGAGCCGCCCGCCGGCCGGCAGGTCGAGCGCGAGGCCGCAGAGGTAGCGGTCGAGCCGGCCGGGCTCGGCCAGCCAGTCCCGGGGGGCTGCCGCGGCGGCGTCGCCGGGGGCCGGCAGCGCCTGTTCGACGTAGGCCCGCAGCAGGTCGATCAGGCCGTCGGTGGCGTGCAGCTCGGGGTCGATCAGCAGCGGGTGGTAGTACCGGTGCAGGCCGGGCGCTTCGAGGTCCCAGTCGACCACCAGGACGCGCAGGCCCTGGCTGGCCAGGATCCAGCCGAGGTTGGCCAGCGCCATGGTGCGGCCGGTGCCGCCCTTGTACGAGTAGAAGGTGACGACCGACCCGGTCCCGGGTGTCGACGGGACGGCGGACTCGGCGTCCGCCAGGGCCACCTGATCGGCGGTCATCGTTCGGAGTCTCCTTCGCGGGGCTCCCGGGGAGCCGGGGGCAGGGCTGCTTCAGGGGACACTGCCGGCGGCCACGCCGGGATCAGCAGAGCAGGCATGGCCGCGACGCCGGGGCCCAGGCCGAACGCAGCCCGCGCGAGAACCGGATCGACTTCGTCCGTCTCGTCTAACAGTCGATTCTGGGCAACCGTAACGGTACGTAGCAGGTCCGTTTCGAAGCGTTCCCGCGGGACGCGCACCTTAAAGAGCGGCTCCGGCCCGGACCTGTGCAGCCAGTTGCGCGGGAAGACGTCGCGCACCCCTCCCCAGAGCCTGCTGCGCGCCGGCCCCTCGGGCGGGTCGTCGGTGCCGGCCGGCACCAGGACGCCGGTGACGGGGTGGTTCTGGTCGTCGAAGTCGCGCAGCGCCTGCCGGTAGGGCTCGGCGCCGGCCGCCCACGGATCCACCAGCAGGACGCTGACCTCGTTGTTCTCGCGGGCGAGGTCCAGGCTGGCGGCCAGGCCCGGCCCGACCTCCTCCAGCGTGGTGCTGTGGCCGGCCTGGGTGATCGCCTGCTGGGCCTGCACCACCAGCGGGGGCAGCCGCGGCGGGTGGTAGGGCGCCCAGTCCCTGGGCCGGTCCCCGTACCAGCCGCCCCGGTACCGGTCCTCGTCCTGCCGCTGCGCCGGGATGCCGGGCACGGCGTACACGGCGGCGTCCGCCGTCCGCCTCCCGGCGTGGGACGGGTCGGCGGTGCGGCGGGCGGCGGTGTGGCCGGCGGCCTTGTGGCCGGCGGCGACGAAGATCCGGACCATCCCGCTGCGCCCGGGCGGCGGCACGGCGTCCGGCACCGGGAAGCAGCCGTCCACCCGGCCCAGGTCGAGGTGGGGCAGCTCGGTCAGGGGCAGGCAGGCCGCCTCCCGCACCCGCTCGGCGATGGCCCGGACCACCCGGCGGTAGTCGGGTCCGTGCGGGTCGGCCCGCAGGAGGTCGCGCAGCCCGCCGGTGGCGTAGGCCACGCCCAGGTCGTGCTGGCTGTACTGGATCCGCAGCACCTCGGCGGGCAGGCCGGCCGGGGGCGGCTCCCAGACCACCGGGATCAGGGCCGGCACCGCCTCGCCGGTCATCTTCTGGTGCCGCCGCATCCGGCCGTCGAAGGCCGTCCACTCCTTGCCGCAGTACGAACTGGCGAAGTAGGCCGGGGAGTACAGCGCCACCATGGTGCGGCTGACGGCCAGCATCCGGGAGAGCTGCTGCTCCCAGTCGTCGCCGACGCGCAGCCGTTCGGTGTCCCGGTAGGCGAGTTCGCCCGGCCCGGCCGCGGGCTCGATCCGGGCCAGCTCGTCCCGGAGATCGCTGAAGAACTGGTCGACGAAGGCGCCGCCGGCCATGTGGTCCCGCCGCGCATAGCTGAAGAAGAAGTACGGCCGCACTGAACCCCCCGGTCCCACCCCACCAACTTGGCTTAAGATACAGGTCAGTTGACGCAAAAGGAGCCGGGATCCAGGAAGATCCCAGCTCGTTGGGTCACGCCGCGGAGGAGAATCTGGCCACCGGGACGGCGCAGGACCTCCCCTCCTCCACTCCCGTCCGGCGCAGCAGCGCGCCGAGGTCGGCCGCCGACATGCCGGCCAGCTCGCCCAGGGTCGGCCGGCGGGGGACGCCGCCCGGGTCGGCGGGCCCGGCGGCGATAGGTGCGGCGGTGTCATCCATCAGATGCCTCACTCTCTCGGAAGAGTGCGGCCCAGACCCCAGTCCGGGCCTTTCGGCCACGTTACACCGGAGGACCTGACGTTGCCTCACCTTTGAAGCGTGGCAAGGTAGTTCACCGGCCAAGATGCGCCACCCGGGCCGCCGCCCCACCCCGCCCACGCGGCACTCACGGACAGAGCCGCTCCACCCGCCAGCCGGACGGGGCCGACGGGTCGGCGAGGTAGTTCAGCCGGTCGTGCAGCCGGTTCTCCCGGCCCTGCCAGAACTCCACGCGCTCGGGGAGCACCCGGTACCCGCCCCAGAACGGCGGCACCGGCACCCCCTCGCCCTCCGGGTAGCGCCGCTCCAGCTCCGCGTACCGCTGCTCCAGCACCTCCCGGCTGCCGACCGGGCTGGACTGCTCGCTGGCCCAGGCCCCGAGCTGCGAGCCGTGCGGGCGGGTGCGGAAGTAGGCGGCGGTCTCGTCCCGGCCGACCTTCTCCACCCGGCCCTGGACGATCACCTGGCGGGCCAGCGCGATCCACGGGAAGAGCAGCGCCGCATGCGGGTTGACGGCCAGCTCGGCGCCCTTGCGCGAGCCGTAGTTGGTGAAGAAGACGAAGCCGCGCGCGTCGAAGCCCTTCAGGAGGACGGTCCGCGAGCTGGGCCGCCCCTCGGCGTCGGCCGTGGAGAGCACCATCGCGTTGGGCTCCACCACCCCGGCGTCGTCCGCCTCGTGGAACCAGCGGGTGAACAGGGCGATCGGCTCGGCGGTGAGCTGCTCCTCGACCAGGCCCTCGTGGGTGTAGTGCTTGCGCATCACGGTGAGGTCCGGCCCGGGCCGGGCCTCCTCGGCCAGGATCCGGGTGGCGGGGCTCGGGGGCGTCGACTGGGCGCGTTCCGGGGTCTGCACGTCAACATCATCCCGTACGACAAGCAACCGGCACCGCTACCTCCGGACAAACCCCGGTGGGAGATAAGGTGACTCGCCACCGCTTGACCGCCCGGCCTACGGTGAATTGTCCGGAACCTGGGGTTTGGTTCGGGAGATTTCCCTGGCACGACCGGCCTCCGGGCGAAAAGTCAAGCGGGCCCCAGGGCAACATCACCACGGTGGTGTATGGCGCAATGCACTCTGTGCCTGTGAGGATGGCACCGAGTGCCAACCACCATCGGTCACTGGCGTACCGCCCCACCACGGCGGTCCGCCGATCGCAGAACTGAAGGAGCCGTCGCATGTCCGACTTCGTACCCGGGCTTGAGGGAGTCGTCGCGTTCGAGAGCGAGATCGCCGAACCCGACCGTGAAGGCGGCGCACTGCGGTACCGGGGCGTCGACATCGACGACCTGGTCGGCCACGTCTCCTTCGGCCACGTCTGGGGCCTGCTGGTGGACGGCAAGTTCAACCCCGGTCTGCCCGCCGCCGAGCCGTTCCCGATCCCGGTGCACTCCGGCGACATCCGCGTCGACGTTCAGTCCGCCCTCGCCATGCTCGCCCCCGTCTGGGGCCTCAAGCCGCTGCTGGACATCTCCGCCGAGCAGGCCCGCGACGACCTCGCCCGCGCCGCCGTGATGGCGCTGTCCTACGTCGCCCAGTCCGCCCGCGGCCAGGGCCTGCCGATGGTCCCGCAGAGCGAGATCGACAAGGCCGAGACGGTCGTCGAGCGCTTCATGATCCGCTGGCGCGGCGAGCCGGACCCGAAGCACGTCAAGGCCATCGACGCCTACTGGACGTCCGCCGCCGAGCACGGCATGAACGCCTCCACCTTCACCGCCCGCGTCATCGCCTCCACCGGCGCCGACGTCGCGGCCGCGCTCTCCGGCGCCGTCGGCGCGATGTCCGGCCCGCTGCACGGCGGCGCGCCGTCCCGCGTGCTCGGCATGATCGAGGAGATCGAGCGCACCGGCGACGCCACCGCCTGGGTGAAGAACGCCCTGGACAAGGGCGAGCGCCTGATGGGCTTCGGCCACCGCGTCTACCGCGCCGAGGACCCGCGCGCCCGCGTGCTGCGCCGTACCGCCAAGGAGCTCGGGGCGCCGCGCTTCGAGGTCGCCGAGGCGCTGGAGAAGGCCGCGCTGGAGGAGCTGCACAACCGCCGCCCCGACCGCGTGCTGGCCACCAACGTCGAGTTCTGGGCCGCCATCATGCTGGACTTCGCCGAGGTCCCGGCGCACATGTTCACCTCGATGTTCACCTGTGCCCGCACCGCCGGCTGGTCGGCGCACATCCTGGAGCAGAAGCGCACGGGCCGGCTCGTGCGCCCCGCCGCGCGCTACATCGGCCCGGGCCCGCGCAGCCCGCGCGACATCGAGGGCTACGAGGCCATCGCGCACTGACGAAACCCCTGCTGAGCAGCGGGTCCGGCACCGTGCCGGGCCCGCTGCCGCCGCTTCCGGGAGCCGCGAAGATCACATCTCAGCGGGCGGACCGACAGCACGCCGGGGAGCGACCGGCCGGTAGGCTGCGCGCGTGGCTCAGATCCAGATCCCCGCTGACATCAAGCCCGCAGACGGCCGTTTCGGCTGCGGCCCGTCCAAGGTGCGCCCCGAGGCCCTGAGTGCCCTCGCCGCGACCGAGACCTCCCTGCTCGGCACCTCCCACCGCCAGGCCCCGGTGAAGAACCTGGTCAAGCGCGTGCGCGAGGGCGTGAGCAGCCTCTTCTCCCTCCCCGAGGGGTACGAGGTGGTGCTCGGCAACGGCGGCTCCACCGCCTTCTGGGACATCGCGGCCTTCGGCCTGGTGCGGGAGAAGTCCCAGCACCTCGACTTCGGCGAGTTCTCGTCCAAGTTCGCCTCCTCGGTCAAGGCAGCCCCGTGGCTCGCCGAGCCGACCGTGATCAAGACCGCCCCGGGCACCCACCCGCTGCCGGTCGCCGAGGCCGGCGTGGACGTCTACGGACTCACCCACAACGAGACCTCCACCGGCGTCGCGATGCCGATCAGGCGCCCGGCCGGCGCCGACCAGGGCTCGCTCGTCCTGGTGGACGCCACCTCGGGCGCCGGCGGCCTGCCGGTCGACATCACCGAGACGGACGTCTACTACTTCGCCCCGCAGAAGTCCTTCGCCTCCGAGGGCGGGCTCTGGCTGGCGGCCTTCTCCCCGGCCGCGCTGGAGCGCGCCGCCGAGATCGCCGGCTCCGGCCGCTACATCCCGCCGTTCTTCGACCTGCCGACGGCCATCGACAACTCGTCGAAGGACCAGACGTACAACACCCCGTCGATCGCCACGCTGTTCCTCCTCGCCGACCAGCTGGAGTGGCTGAACGGCAACGGCGGGCTCGACTGGGCCGTCGCCCGTACGGCTGATTCCTCGTCCCGCCTGTACGGCTGGGCCGAGAAGTCCTCGTACGCCAACCCGTTCGTGGCGAACCCGGCCGAGCGCTCGCAGGTCGTCGGCACGATCGACTTCGACGACTCGGTGGACGCCGCCGCCGTCGCCAAGGCACTGCGTGCCAACGGCATCGTCGACACCGAGCCGTACCGCAAGCTCGGCCGCAACCAGCTGCGCATCGCGATGTTCCCGGCGATCGACCCGGCGGACGTCGAGGCGCTCACCGCCTGCATCGACTACGTGGTCGAGCAGCTCTGAACCGTCCGGCACACGCGTGAGGGCCACCGCCTGCGGGCGGTGGCCCTTCTGCGTGTCCGCGGGGCCCCGGACGTGCGCCGGGGCGGGTGCGCTAGCGGTTGACCAGTGAGCTGACCAGCACGACGACGAGCAGCAGCACCAGGGCGCCGGTCACGATACGCATACGAGTCTTGGGATCCACGGTCAACGAGCGTACCCGGGCCCCGCGCGGACCTAGACGCCGAGGTTGGACCCGCCGCTGACGTCCAGGTTCTGGCCGGTGACCCAGCGGGAGTCGTCGGAGGCGAGGAAGGCCACGACGTCCGCCACGTCGGCGGCCTCGCCGACCCGGCCGAAGGCCGAGTAGGCGGCCACCCGGGCGCGCGCCGCCGGGTCCTCCAGCCAGGGGTTGATGTCGGTGGCGACGACGCCCGGCAGCACCGCGTTGACGGTGATCCCGCGCGGGCCCAGCTCCTCCGCCAGGGTCAGCGTCAGGGTGTTCAGCGCACCCTTCGTCATCGCGTACGACACCGCGCCGGGGAAGGCCACCCGGGTGACGCCGGACGAGACGTTGACGATCCGGCCGCCGTCCCGCAGCCGGCCCAGGCCCTCCTGGACGATGAAGAACGGCGCCTTGGCGTTCACCGCGAACACCCGGTCGAAGTCGGCCTCGGCCACCTCGTGGACCCGCCCGAACTGGCCGATCCCGGCGTTGTTCACCAGGATGTCCAGGCCCTCTCCCCCGCCGGCGGCCGCGAGTCCCTCGTCGAAGGCCGCCCAGAGCGCCTTCGCGTCGCCGGGGACGCCCAGCTCGGCGCCGATCGCGAAGGCCCGCCCGCCGGCCCGCCCGATCGCCTCGACGACCTCCTCGGCCGCCGCCGCGTTGCCTCCGTAGTGGACGGCGACCAGCGCGCCCTCCCGGCCCAGCCGCTCGGCGATGCCCCGTCCGATCCCCCGGCTGCCGCCCGTCACCAGTGCCGTCCTGCCCTCAAGCGCGCCCATGGCCACGCCCCCTCATTTCTGTAGCGGTCGCTAATGAAAGGAACCGTAGCACGCGTTTTGTAGTGCTCGATATAGAATCCCTCCATGGCCACGACCCCGGCGACGACCACCCCCCAGCGCGGACGCCCGCGCTCCTTCGACCGCGACGCCGCCCTGGAGCAGGCGCTGCGGCTGTTCTGGGAGCGCGGCTACGAGGCGACCTCGGTCGCCGACCTCACCGCCGCCATGGGCATCCGCCCGCCGAGCCTGTACGCGGCCTTCGGCGACAAGCGGGCACTGTTCGAGGAGGTCGTCGCCCGCTACCGGGAGAGCCACGGCGCGTACGCCACCCACGCGCTGGCCGAGGAGCCCACCGCCCGGGCCGGCGTCGCCCGGATGCTGCGCGAGGCCGCCGCCCAGGCCACCGACCCGGACCACCCCTGGGGCTGCCTGCTGATCAGCTCGACGGTGAACTGCACCTCGCCGGAGGTCACCGAGGCCGTCCGGGAGCTGCGCAACGCCAACGTCCGCGCCCTGGAGTCCCTGATCCGCGCCGACGTCGCGGCCGGCCACGAGCCCGCCGGCACCGACCCGGCGGCACTGGCCCGGTTCACCGCCGCCGTGCTCCAGGGCATGTCCCAGCGCGCCCGCGACGGCGCGGACCGGGCCGAGCTGGAACGCGTCGCCGCCGACGCGATGCGCGTGTGGCCGTGAGCGAACGCCCCCGGGCGGCACAGCGGTTATCCCGTTGACCAGCGGCGAGCGGCGGCCGCTACCATGCCTCCTCGAAGGTCCGAGGGATCTTCACATTCACTGGGGGAAACAGAACACATGCGCGCATCCCGCACCGCCGCCCTGGCGGCGCTCGTCCTCGCGGCCGGTACCGTCCTGCCCGCGGCACCCTCGGCCGTCGCGGCCGGGAACAGCCAGACCGGCCCGGCCAGCACCTGGTTCTCGGTGTCGAACTACCGCATCCTGGACACCCGGGTCGGCAACGGCGCCCCCAGCGGCAAGGTCGGCCCCGACAGCGTGACCAGGCTCGACCTCCGCAAGTGGCTCGGCACCAACGTCGTGCCGACCGCGGTGGTCATGAACGTCACCGCCGTCGACCCGACCGGCGACAGCTTCGTCACCGCCTTCCCCGACGGGCAGCAGGTGCCGACGGTGTCCAACCTCAACTTCGACCCGCGCCGCCAGGTCACCACCAACCGGGTGACGGTGCAGGTCGGCGCCAACGGCGTGGTGGACCTGTACAACCACGTCGGCAGCGTCCACCTGGTGGTCGACCTCCAGGGCTTCTACACCGCCAAGGGCACCAACGGGAACTACCCCGGCTCCACCTTCGTGCTCGGCCGGCCCACCCGCCTCCTGGACACCCGCACCACCATCGGCGACCGGCAGGGCAAGGTCGGCGCCGGCGAGCAGAACGCCATCGCGGCGGACGTCTCCTCGGTGATGCCCGCGGACGCCGGCGACTCCGAGCTCGTACTCCAGGTCACCGCGACCGAGCCGACCGACGCCAGCCACGTCACCGTCTACCCGGCGGGCCAGAGCGTCTGGCGGACCTCCGACCTCAACTTCGCGGCCGGCCAGACCGTCACCAACCTGTCGTACATCGACGTGGGCCGGGGCGGCCTCGCCCTCTACAACAACGCCGGCCAGGTGGACCTGGTGGTCGACTACATCGGGCGGTTCGACCACCACTACCCGGGCACCGCCTCCGGCGACCACGGCCTGTTCGTCCCGGCCGCCCCCACCCGGGTGCTCGACACCCGGTCCGGGCTGGGCGCCCCCGCGGGCCAGGCCGGCCCCGGCAGCACCGTCCGGGTCAAGGTGACCGGCCTGGGCGGCGTGCCCGAGAACGTCACCGCCGTGGTCCTCAACCTGACCGGCACCAACGCCGCAGGCGACGGCCACATCACCGCCTTCCGCAGCGGCGACGCGATCCCGTCCACGTCCAACCTCAACTACGCCGGCGGCAAGGACACCGCCGCGATGACCGTCGTCCCGGTCGGCGCCGACGGCTGCATCGAGCTGTACAACCCGCACGGCAGCGTCGACCTGGTGGCCGACGTCCAGGGCTACTACACCGGCTGATCCGCCGGTCCGGCCGACCCCGGGGCCGGGGGCGCGCGGTACGGCGCCCCCGGCCTCAGCTCCAGTCGGCCAGCGGCCAGGCGCGGACCGTCTCGTAGTGCGTGACGCCGCCGTCCGGCTCGCTCTTCATCAGGTGCAGCTCGGCCGCCTCCCACTCCGGCCCCCGGTAGTCGCCGAGCGCCAGCGCCAGGGAGTCCAGCTCCGCCGCCGCCATCCGCTGCACCGCCCGCCGGTGGCCGCGCGAGGAGCCGGCCCGGGCCAGGGTCAGGTGCGGGTGGAAGGTGAACGCGTCCACCTCGCCGATCACGTCCGCGGTGGCCTCGTTCACCGCCTCGGCGAGCCGCCGCAGCGCCCAGGTCTGGCCCTCCACCCCGGCCCAGAGCACCCGGTCGCCGAACCGGCCGGCCCCGGCGAGCCGCAGCCGGTGCACGGCGTGCACCTCGGCCACCCCGGCCAGCCCGGCCTCCAGCTCGGGCAGCCGCTCGACCGGCACCTCGCCGAGGAAGGCCAGGGTCAGGTGCCAGCCCTCGACCGTCGTCCAGCGCAACCGGTCCGCCCCGGGCAGCCCGCGCACCGGCTCCACCGCGTCGTAGAGCCCCTGCAACGCCTCGACCGGCGGCAGCACCGCCACAAAGAGCCTCATGGAGCCATTTTCCTTCCCCTGCGAGTCCCCGCGATCCCCCGCGATCCCTCGCGATCCGCCCGGCCTTCCTCCCGCGCCCGGCGATCGGCCCACCGTCTTCCCGCGCGGAGCCGTTTGGGTTAGAACGGATTCCATGAAGATCCGTACCGGCGGTCCCGACGACATCGCCGACATCCTCGCCCTGCTCGACGGAGCCGTCACCTGGCTCGCCGCACAGGGCCGCGCCGGCCAGTGGGGCGACCAGCCCTTCAGCGGCAACCCGACCAGGGTCGAGCACACCGAGAAGTACGGCCGTGAGCCCTTCCTGATCCGCCTCGCCGTGGACGACGAGGGCCGCACGGTGGGCTCCTGCGTCCTCTCCGAGGAGCGCGGCACCTACATCCCCGCGGTGGAGGAGCGCGAGCTGTACATCCGCAACCTGGTCACCGACCGGACCCGCAAGGGCTCGGGCATCGGCGCCGCGCTGATCGCCGACGCCCTGGACGAGGCCCGCCGCCGCGGCATCGACCTGGTCCGGGTGGACTGCTACGGGGGCGCCGACCGCAAGCTGGTGGGCCAGTACCGGGCGCTCGGCTTCACCGAGACCGTGGCGTTCGAGGTCGAGCAGCCGGGCGGGACCTGGCCCGGCCAGGTGCTGGAGATCCGGCTCTGACGGCGGGTCCGGCAACGGCCCGGCCGCCGCGGACCCGGCGGCGGCCGTGACCACCGACCCGGGGCGGGCGACCACGCCCGCCCCGGGGTGACCGACCGTCAGCAGGCGGCGGCCAGCTCCGACTTGGCAGTGGTGCGGACGCGCGGCACGAAGGCCACCACCCGCCCGCCGCGGCCCGGGTGCAGGTCGACCCGGACCTTCAGGTCGGCACTGCGCGCCAGCACCAGGCCGACCGTACCGGCGGCCAGCGCCGAGACCAGCCCGCAGGCCAGCAGCCCGAGCCGCGGCCCGTACGAGGCCGTCACCCAGCCCACCACCGGCGCACCGATCGGCGTGCCACCGGTGAAGACCAGCACCAGCAGGCCCATCACCCGGCCCCGCATCTCCGGGTCGGTGGCCAGCTGGAGCGTGGAGTTGACCGAGGTGTTGAAGCTCAGCCCGAACACGCCGATCAGCGTCAGCAGCACCGCGAAGGTCCAGTAGCCGGGGGCGAACGCGGCCACCACCTCCAGCGTGCCGAAGGCCAGTGCCGCCCCCACCAGCCGGCGCAGCCTGGGCGCTCCCCGGCGCGCCGCGAGCAGGGCGCCGGCCAGCGAGCCGACCGCCATCGCGGTGTTCACCAGGCCGTACTGCCCGGCGCCCACCTTGAAGGTGTCGTAGGCGAAGCCGGAGAGCAGCGTCGGGAAGTTGAACCCGAAGGTGCCGATGAACCCGGCCAGCACCATCGGCCAGAGCAGCTCGGGCCGCTCCTTCACGTACCGCAGCCCCTCCTTCAACTGCCCCTTCTCGCGGGCGATCGGCGCCGTCGGGCGCAGTTCACCCGCGCGCATGGCGAGCAGTCCGCCGATCACGGCGGCGAAGGAGAGCGCGTTCACCGCGAACGCCCAGCCGCTGCCGACCGCGGCGATCAGCAGGCCCGCGACGGCGGGGCCGACCAGCCGGGCGGTCTGGAAGTTGGCGGCGTTCAGGCTGACGGCGTTGGCGAGGTCCTTCGGGCCGACCATCTCGGAGACGAAGGCCTGGCGGGTCGGGTTGTCGACCACGGTGACCAGGCCGAGCAGCAGCGCGAACGCGTACACGTAGTACGGCGTCACGACGCCCCCGATGGTCAGGACGGCCAGGCCGGCGGCCAGCAGGCCCATCGCGCCCTGGGTGTAGACCAGCAGGCGGCGCTTGGGCATCCGGTCGGCGAGCACCCCGCCGAACAGGCCGAGCAGCAGCATCGGCAGGAACTGCATGGCGGTGGTGATGCCGACGGCCAGCGGGCTGCCGGTGAGACTGAGGACCAGCCAGTCCTGTGCGATCCGCTGCATCCAGGTGCCGGTGTTGGAGACCACCTGGCCCGCGAAGTAGTAGCGGTAGTTGCGGACGCGCAGTGAGGAGAACATCCCCCCGGGCCGGGTGAAGCGGGCGCCGGTCGGGGACGCGGCCACGGTGCCGTGGCCTTGAGCGGCGGGGTCTACCGCCGCGGTGCGTTCGTCGGGGTCGTCGTCGCCGTTGCCCGGCAGCCCCGTGGGGGCGGGTGCCTGGGCGTCGGCGGCCGCGGCGGAGGCTGCGGCGGGGTCGGTGGTCGGCTCGTCGGTGCGGATGGCGGCGGCGCTGGCTGCGGCCGGCGGTGTCACGGTGGTCTCCCCTCGCGGCGCGACGACCCGTCGGGGGGTCGTCGCGCTCCTGGTGTCGGTGGTCGGCGCTGCGGTGATGCGGTTCTCCTTCGTCCTCCGGCGGCTGACCGGAAACAGGTGTGCCTCAGAGATGTGCGAGCTTGTACAGCACGGGAGCGGCCTCCCGGAGGACGGCCCACTCCTCCTCGTCGAGCCCTTCGGCGAGCTCGGCGAGCCAGGCGTTGCGCCGGCGGCGGCTCTCCTGGAGGATCACCTCCGCCTGCTCGGTGCTGCTGACGACCACCTGGCGGCGGTCCTCCGGGTGCGGTTCCCTCCGCACCAGGCCCTTCTCCTCCAGCATCGCGACGATCCTGGTCATGGAGGGCGGCTGGACGTGCTCCTTCCGGGCGAGCTCACCCGGCGTGGCCTTCCCGCAGCGCGCGAGGGTGCCCAGCACCCCCATCTCGGTAGGGCTGAGCGACTCCTCGACCCGCTGGTGACGCAGGCGACGGGAGAGGCGCATGGTGGACGACCGCAGCTGACTGATGGCTGCGAGGTCCTGCTCGGACATCTCGGGCATGTATTTAGCCTACGTCATTACTCTCGCTAAGGAAAATTGGTTACCGCCGGCCCGCCGCCGACCCCTCCTCCCGCCCTCCGCCGGCGGCTCCCCGCGCCGCACGCGGCCCCGAGCGCGATGCTGGTCATGACGGGTTCCGCACCCACCCCTCAGGAGAAGGGCCGACCAGAAATGTCCGACCTCGCCGACCTCGCCCCCGAGCAGAACGACACCGGCTTCGCCCGCCTCGCCATGGTCACCATCGACTGCGCCGACCCGGTCGCGCTGGCCGCCTTCTACGGCGAGCTGCTCGGGTGGGAGACCCGGCACGTGGACGAGCACTTCGCCATCCTGGACAACCCGGAGGGCGGCAGCCCGCTCGGCTTCGGGCGGGTCGCCGGCTACCGGCCGGAGCCGTGGACCGAACCGGACGGCAGCAAGCACTTCCACCTGGACTTCTACGTCGACGACCTGGACGAGGCCACCGCCCGGGCGCTCGCACTCGGCGCCACCGAACCGCAGTACCAGCACGGCCGCACCCTCAAGGTCCTGATCGACCCGGCCGGCCACCCGTTCGGACTAGCTCCCCTGGAGTGACGGCCGGGAGGCCCCCACGGCCCTCCGGGGAGGCGGAGTGTGCATGCGCAGGCGGCGTCAGGGCTTGGTGCCGAGATCTTGCCGATCACGTAAAGAACGGCCCTGACCTGCGAGTTCACCAAAAACGCGAACATTGTGCGACCCGCCGGTAGTGGTTACTGTCCCCGTTGTCAGGGGCACCACACGCCAGGCTTCCCCCGGGCAGGAGCGCGACACCCGCGCGTACCGCGCACCCGGCATCGCCACCCGTGACCGGGCCGTCCCACGGCCGGCGCGTCCGCCCGATCCTGGCGTCCGTCCTCCCCCCAAACCCGTCAGGGAGCTTCCTCGTGGGAGAGATCCATCATGCCGACCACGGCTGGCTGACGCCGGCGGTCTCGTACTTCGTCGCCTGCCTGGGCGCCTTCGTCGCCCTGCGCAGCACCCGCTGGGCGCTCGTCTCCACCGGCCGCACCCGCGTCTACTGGCTGCTGTTCGCGTCGTCCTCGCTCGGCGCGGGCATCTGGTCGATGCACTTCATCGCGATGCTGGGCTTCTCCGTCACCGGCGTCGAGATCAGCTACCGCCCCGGGCTGACCGTGCTCAGCCTGCTCGTCGCGATCCTCGTGGTCGGCCTCGGCATGTTCGCCGTCGGCTACAGCCGCCACCGGGTCGCCGCGCTGCTCGCGGGCGGGCTGACCACCGGGCTCGGCGTCGCGGCCATGCACTACCTCGGCATGGCCGCCATGGTCCTGCCCGGCCACGTCGGCTACGACCAGACCACGGTGTGGCTCTCGGTCGGCATCGCGGTGTTCGCCGCGACGGCCGCGCTCTGGGCCGCGCTGAACATCCGGGGCACCCTCGCGGTGCTCGCCGCGGCCCCGGTGATGGGCGTCGCGGTGTGCGCGATGCACTACACCGGGATGGCCGCCGTCTCCGTCCGGCTGGACGCCTCGCAGAGCACGGCGGACGGGGTGATGGCGCTCCAGTTCATCTTCCCGCTGGTGGTCGGGCTGGGCTGCTACATCTTCTTCGGCTCGCTGGCCTTCGCGGTGTCGCCGAGCCGCAGCACCGTCAACGCGCAGCCGGTGCTGGTCGGGCGGGCGGCGCCGCTGGCCCCGCACGGACGCTGAGCACGGGCAGGGCCCCGGCCCCCGGTCTCCTCACCGGGGCCCGGGGCCCTGCCGCCTGCGGGCCCTCCTACTCCGGCCTGCCGAGCAGTCCGGTCAGGTGCTCCGGCGTCGCGACCGGGCAGACCTTGTGCACGAAGTCGCGCCGCAGCCCGTGGTACGGCTCGCCGTCCCGGTAGAAGTTGCGGTGCATCAGGCGCAGTTCCTCCGCCCGGTACTCGGCGAGCGGCCTGGCGTCCTCGTCCTCGGCCCGGCGGCGCTTCTTCTCCACCAGCCGGCCGGTCAGCTCCGGCGAGCCCGCCAGCCGGGCCGCCTCCCGGGCCACCCAACGACGGAACCCGGCCGCGCTGCCGCCCGCCGTCCGGTCGACCAGGCCCAGCCGCTCGGCCTGTGCCGCTCCGACCGGCAGGGCCTGCTCGGTCAGCCGCCCGGCCTGCTCGGCGCCGGCCCGGCGGGGCAGGGTGTACGTCCAGTACTCGGAGCCGTGGAGGCCCATCAGCCGGTAGTGCGGGTTGAGAACGGCCGACTCGCGGCACCAGACCTCGTCGGCGGCGATCGCCAGCATCAGCCCCCCGGCCGCCGCGTTCCCGGCCAGGGCGGAGACGGTCAGCTTGTCGGTGGTGGTGAGGACCGCCTCGACCAGGTCGTCCATCGCGTTGATGTTCTCCCAGGACTCCAGCGCCGGGTACGACGCCCCCTCGATCACGTTGAGGTGGATGCCGTTGGAGAAGAAGTCCCGGGCCGGGCCGAGCACCAGCACCGAGGTCGGCCGGTCCACGGCCTCCCGGTAGGCGGCCAGCAGGCGGCGGCACTGATCGGTGCTCATCGCCCCGCCGGCGAAGGCGAATTCGAGGAAGCCGACCTCGTCCTGCTCGTGGTAGCGGATCTCCGCCCAGGTGTCCCGCCCGGCCGCCGAGGCCGGGGTGACGGGCACCTCGCGGACCCGGTGGAGGTGGTCGGCGAGCACCGTCGCGGCCGGCCGCTTGAAGGTGGCCGGACCGCCGGGCGTACGGCGCGGGCGCAGCTGCGGGATCCAGACCGCGCCGTCCATGGTGGCCCGGCAGATCGCGCCGTCCCGGGTCGCGATCACCGCGCCGGGCTCGCGGCCGCGCAGTTCGTCCTCGGGGTGGCCGCCGTGCAGGAAGTACTCGCGCCCGTACAGCTCGTCCAGGACGCCCGGCTGCGAGTCGGCGGCGCGCAGCTTGCGCAGCACGGTGGCGGTGGGGTCGGCGGACCAGTCGATGCGGCGGGTCTCCTGCCGGAGGAGGGGCCGCAGCTCGCCGCGGACGTCCGGGCGGGCGTAGTCCAGCGGCTCGGGGGTGTACAGCCCGCCCTGGAACCGGCCGACGGCCAGCAGCACCGCCTCCACGGCGGCGTCCGCGACCTCGTTGCGGTAGATCTCGCTCTTGCCGCCGGCCGGGACGGGGAACTCGACGCAGGCCCAGATGTCCCCGGCGTCCATCTCCCCGACCGCCTGGAGCACGGTCACGCCCCAGCGCTCGGCTCCCTCGGTGATCGCCCAGTCCAGCGAGGACGGGCCGCGGTCGCCCTTGGGGCCGGGGTGCACGATCAGGACGGTGTGCCGCGACCAGACGTCCTCGGGGACGGCCTTGGTGAGCATCGGGCAGAGGATCAACTCGGGGTCGGTCCGCTCAACCGCCGCCCGCACCTGCTCGTCGCCGAGCGCCAGCTGGACGGCCACCTCGTGCCCGCGGTCACGGAGTTCGGTGTGGACGCGCTGGGTCAGGCTGTTGAACGCGCTGGCGATCAGGAGAATGCGCAAGGGGGCCTCCGAGCAGTGACTGACGTCGTGCGCGGAGGCGATGAAACCAGGGCATGGACACGTAATGATTACGGTCCGGGCTTGCGCGCCCGACCCTCACCCACCCCGCACACCTGTGCCCGGGGCGGCGCGCGGCTCCGCCCGATCTCCCCACGACCTCCCGATCCGCCCCGTGACAAAGGCCCCCCGGGGAACGCTGCGGCGTCAGCGCGGGAACGCCCGCCGGGCGCGCCAGGTGGTGTGCTCGCGGGAGACGGCGTCCTCCGCCTCGGCGGCCAGCCGGGCCCAGCGCTGCTCGGCGTCCGGGGCCTTCAGGTCGAGGTCGGAGAGCTGGTTGCCGACGTTCTCCAGCTCGCGCGCGGCCAGCTGGTACGCGGCGGCCAGCGGGCGCAGCTGCTTCAGCTGGGTCCAGGCGATCACCGCGGCGGCCGCCGCCGAACTGGCCCCGAAGACGTGCACCGACAGCGCGCCGGTCGCCTGGGCGATCGCCGCCGCCGCACCGATGATGATCAGCGCCGCTATCCCCAGCCCCCAGGACACCGCCTGCGACTCGCACGACTCGGCACGCGAGCGGTACCACGTCCGCTGGCCCTCCACCCGGGTGCGCAGGTAGAGCGTCCGGCGGGCGACCAGGCTGGCGGAGCGGACGCGGCGCATCTCCGGGGTGATCTCCGGGACGGTGCCCGGCGGCACGATCTCCGGGTCCTCGAAGGCGCGCAGCACGTCCTCCAGCTGGAGCAGGTAGCCGCGGTCCGTCTCCGCCGAGTCCGCCGCACCGTCGAACGGCCGGGCCCGCATCGAGTACTTCCAGGCGAGCGTCTTCACCGACTCGGCCGCCGCCCGCGCCTCGTACCACCGGCCCTGCGGGTTGCTGCGGCGCAGCCGCGACCAGAAGTAGCCGGCGATCAGGAAGGCCACCACGGAGAAGAGCGGCGTGATGTCACCGTCCCCGCGGTGCTCCGGCCCCGGCAGCGACCCCACCGCCGCGGCGACCACCAGCATCGCGATCAGGCCGCGGTACCAGCGCAGCGTCTGCCGCTGCCCCTCCACCGACGCCCGGTCGGCCGTCCAGAACAGCTCCGGCAGCAGCCGTGCCTCGTCGCCCACGGGCGGATCTTCCTGCACCATCGGTCGAGCCCCCTCCCCGTCTCCCGTCCAGGCAGTATGCCCACCGTCAACTGGCCTACACAGTCCCCTTTTTGACACCGGCCGTTCACCGGTGGCCGGCGGCCGGCCGCGGGGCCCGCCGAGGCGTGCGGCCGCACCGGGCCCGAACGTTCACAGGCTTCACCCAACCCGCGGGGAACCGCCCGTTCCGGTGCGGCCGTCCCCAGCATCGGCCCCGCCGGCCCGCCCGGCGCGAGGGGGCCGGTGCACGACAGGGAGGGACGCATGGCAGGACAAGGTTTCAGCGTGGACCTGGGCGCGCTCGACGACGCGGCCTCGGGCATCACGGACACGCTGGCCAAGCTGCAGTTCAAGAAGGTCAGCGACCTCGACCCGCAGAAGGAGGACTTCGGCCACGACCACCTGGCCGGCGTGGTCGAGAAGTTCTGCACCCGTTGGGAGATCGGCGTGGAGAACCTGGCGAAGGACGCCCAGGAGGTCTCGAAGCGGCTGAACGCGAGCGTGAAGGCCTACCGCGAGGTCGACGGCCACATCGTCGGCCACCTGAGCGGGACGCTCAGCCGCGACGGCGGCAAGGACCCGGGGGCGAACTGATGGCGAAGGAACTCGGCGAGACCTCCGACCCGAAGGAGCTCGTCCCCGGCAACCCCGAGGCGCTCGCCTCGACCAGCGCCTGGCTCAAGAGCTACGGCGACACCCTGCACTCGACCGGCCTCGGCCTGAAGAAGATCGACACCACCGAGGGCTGGTCCGGGGAGGCCGGCGACGCCTTCCGCGAGGCCTTCGACGGCGAGCCCGCCAAGTGGGTGGAGGCCGGCGACTGCTTCCACGACGCCGCCACCGCCCTGACCTCGTACCAGACGACCCTGACCTGGGCGCAGGGCCAGGCCCAGGACGCGATCCGGCAGTGGAACGAGGGCCAGGCTGCGACCAACAAGGCGAAGACCGAACACCAGGACGCCGAGAAGAACGCCGGCCACGAACTGCCGTTCACCGACCCGGGCGAGGGCACGCGCACCGCGGCGCGGCAGACCCTCTCCACCGCGCGGGGCCAGGTCAAGAGCGCGGGCGACACCGCGGCCGACAAGATCGGCAAGGCTCGCGACAAGGCCCCGGAGGAGCCGGGCTTCTGGGACGACGTCGGCGACTTCCTCTCCGACGCGGGCGACTTCCTGGCCGACGTCGGCCAGGTCGCGGTGGAGGACCTCGCCTCGGTCGGCAACGCCATGCTGCACAACCCGGGCGCGGCCCTGGAGGTCGCGGGCGGCCTCGCCCTGGCCACCGTCGGCGCGGGCGGCGAGGTCCTCGGCGTCGGCCTGGACCTCACCGGCGTGGGCGCCGTGGTCGGCGTCCCGGTCAACGTGCTCTCGGCCGGCCTCATCGCGACCGGTGTCGGCGTGGCCGGCATGGGCGCGAGCGACATCGCCAAGGACGCCATGGGCCAGGACCGGGTCCACATGGAGGGCGAGGGCGGAGGCGGGGGCGGCAGTTCGCCCGAACTCCACACCCAGCCGTCGAAGGGGGTCGACCCCGCCGCCACACCGGAGGGCCACACCACCAGCATCCCGAAGAACGCCGACCAGACGACGGTCCGCGCGTTCCAGCGCGAGAACGAGTCCGCCGAGATCATGGCGCGGAACGGCTACAAGGTCGAGCAGAACCCGGACGTCCCGGGCACGACCAAGAACCCCGACTACCGCATCGAGGGCGAGGTCTTCGACTGTTACGCGCCCACCGCCTCGAACCCGCGCTCCATCGCCACCGGGATCCAGAAGAAGGTGGACTCGGGCCAGGCCGACCGCATCGTGCTGAACCTCTCCGACAGCGGCGTCGACGCGGCCGCCATGCGCAGGCAGCTGTCGGAATGGCCGATCGACGGCCTCAAGGAGGTCAAGGTCATCGACTCCTCCGGCAACGTGGTCCACTTCTTCCCCTAGACATACCGAGAAAGACGGCCAGCATGGCTATTTCCTACAGCCTCGACCTGGTGACCCCGCTCACCCCGTCCGAGGTCGCGCAGAAGCTCGACGAGATCGCCCGGCCGCAGCGGTTGTTCGGCACCCCCGAGGCCGCCGGCCCGCTGCTCGGCGAGGGCGCGGTCACCGCGTACGGCACCTGGGTCCGGGTGGTCCCGGTGAAGCCGGTCCCCTGGGGGGACCCGCAGATCGGCGGCCGCCCCTTCGGCGCGACCGTCGCGGTGGCCTTCCGCCTCGACAAGACGGCCGACGTCGCCGGCCAGCAGGACGACGCCGTCCGGCTGACGCTCGGCCTGCTCGCCCAGGTCCCGGGCGACGCCGTGCTGCACCTCGACTACGAGGAGGTCTGGCTGGTCCGCCAGGGCGGCGAGCTGAGCCTCAGCGAGCGCTCCGACCTCTGGCCGGCGCGCCGCCTGACGGGCCTCCCGCTGCCCTACCGCCGGCAGAACCTGGAGTTCGCCTTCCCCGAGGACGACTGAGCCCGCCCCCGCCGCACACGAACGGGCCCGCCCCCTGCCGAGGGGGCGGGCCCGTTCCCGTACGCCGCAGGACACCCGGGCAGAGCAGGCCGAGGGCCGGCATCAGGTAGGAGAAGGCGAAGGAGCCACGACCGGTTCGGTCGGTGAGGCCGTCATCGGCTCGGGCGGGAGCTCAGTCGGCCGAGCCTGCCGCCACGACCCAGCGGGTGGGCTGCCCGGTGATGGACGCGATCATGTCGTAGTCGCCGTCGTAGTGCAGGACCGTGACCCCGTGCCGCTCGGCCGTGGCGGCGATCAGCATGTCGGCCATCGACAGAGCGCGATGGTTGCCCCGGAACAGAGCACGACGCTGGACGTCCTTCGCCCGGTCCCAGACCTCGTCCGTGCACGGCAGGTAGTCGAACCCCCTGAGCAGGTGGCTCAGCCGGTCCGCCTCCGCCGCGCTTCGGGCGCTGTGCAGAACCTCCATCTCGACCGCCGCGCTCACCGCCAGGAGAGCGCGCTGCGAGAGATCGTCGAGAACCGGCCGCACCGTCGGCTTCCCCCAGCGCGCCAAGGCCGACTTGTCGATCAGGTAACGCTCCCGGGTCACGCCGCAGCCGACTTGCCCTGCTCGTCGAGGAGGTCGAACTCCCCGCTCGCGATGGCATCGGCAAGCTCTATCCGGCGGGCCAGCTTCACGGCCTCCAGCAACGCCGCATTGACCGTGGCGACCTTGGTGGTCGTGCCGAACAGCCGCTGAGCCTCGGCCAGAAGGTCGTCGTCGAGGTCGATCACAGTCCGCGCCATGGCCACTCCTCCTACAGGCGACAACAAGAAAACGATATCAGCGTTGACGACCTCTCGATATCAAACCGGCCCCGCGCTCCAGGAGGAGCACGGGGCCGTGGGTGAACCGAAGGCGGTCAGAGCAGGCCGAGGGCCGGCATCAGGTAGTAGAAGGCGAAGACGGCGGCCACCACGTACATCGCGGCGGGGACCTCGCGGCCGCGGCCCGCGGCGAGGCGCAGGACGCAGAAGGCGATGAAGCCGAAGCCGATTCCGTTGGTGATGGAGTAGGTGAACGGCATCATCACGATGGTCAGGAACGCCGGGATCGCGATGGTGTGGTCGGCCCAGTCGATCTCCTTGACCGAGTTGGCCAGGATCAGGAAGCCGACCGCGACCAGGGCCGGGGTGGCGGCCTGGGCGGGGACCATGGTGGCGAGCGGGGTCAGGAAGAGGGCCACCACGAAGAGCAGGCCGGTGACGATCGAGGCGAACCCGGTGCGGGCGCCCTCGCCGACGCCGGCGGTGGACTCGACGAAGCAGGTGTTGGCGGAGGAGGAGGTGGCGCCGCCCGCGGCCGTGGCGATGCCGTCGACCATCAGGATCTTGTTGATGCCGGGCAGGTCGCCCTTCTCGTCCAGCAGGTGGGCCTCGTCGGCGACGCCGAGGATGGTGCCCATCGCGTCGAAGAAGCACGACATGAGCACCGTGAAGACGAAGAGCACGCCGGTCAGCACGCCGACCTTCTCGAAGCCGCCGAACAGGCTGACCTTGCCGACCAGGCCGAAGTCGGGGGCGGCCACCGGGTTGCCGGGCCAGGCCGGGACGGTGAGGCCCCAGTTGAGGGCGGGGATGTCGGCGAGCTTGTCGATCACCGCGGCGAGGCCGGTCATCACCACGATGGAGATGAGGATCGCGCCGGGGACCTTGCGGACGATCAGGACCAGGGTGAGCAGCAGGCCGAGCACGAAGACCAGGACCGGCCAGCCGAGCAGGTGGCCGTTGCCGCCGAGCTGGAGCGGGACGGTGGTGTGGGCGGCGTCCGGGATGCGGCTGACGAAGCCGGAGTCCACCAGGCCGACGAGGCTGATGAACAGGCCGATGCCGATCGCGATGGCCTTGCGCAGGCCGAGCGGGACGGCGTTCATGACGCGCTCGCGCAGGCCGGTGGCGACCAGGATCATGATCGCGAAGCCGGCCAGCACCACCATGCCCATGGCGTCCGGCCAGGTCATCTTGGGGGCGAGCTGGAGGGCGACGATGGTGTTGACGCCGAGGCCGGCGGCGAGGCCGATCGGGACGTTGCCGATCACGCCCATCAGCAGGGTGGTGAGCCCGGCGGTGAGGGCGGTGGCGGTGACCAGCTGCGCGCTGTCCAGGTGGCTGCCGGTCATGTCCGTGGCGCTGGCCAGGATGATCGGGTTGAGCACCAGGATGTAGGCCATGGTGAAGAAGGTGGCGATGCCACCGCGGACCTCACGCGGCAGGGTGGAGCCGCGCTCGGTGATCCGGAAGTAGCGGTCCAGGGCGCCGGCGGGGGGCTTCGGCGCGGTGGAGGTGGGCTCGGGCGACTCGGTGGTCGGCTGGGCCACAGGCATGCGTGCGTCCTCTGGTGGGGGCTGAGGAGAGGGTGATCGCCCGGAGCGACGGTGGCCGGACGGGCCCGGTGGGACGGGCACGAACTCAGGCGTCCTGGGCATGGCGCGGCCAACCGGAACGCCCAGTATGAATTCCCCGATCGCACACGCGCTATCTTCGCGCGTAGAACGAGCGGGGACGAACGGCACCGGACAACGGCGGCCGAAAGTCGGACGCGGAGCCCCGGCGCCGTACGCTAGGGCCCATGCCGAAGACCCCGCTGCACCCCTCGCCCCCGCCCTTGGAGGCCAACGACGTCGCCATCGTCGGCGGAGGCACGGTGCTGTGGTTCATCGCCTTCCTGGCGCTCCTCCCCTTCCAGGGCGCCCTCTCCGAACACGGCCACGGCAGCTGGCCGTGGATCTGCCTGTCCGGCGCCGGCCTGGGCCTGATCGGCCTCTGGTACTGCCGCGCCCGCCGGGACGCGATCGCCCGCAGCCGGGCCGCGGCCGAGGCGCAGACCCCCGGTGAAGGCGCACCCGGCAACGGCGCGACCGGGAACGGCGCCGACCCGGCCACCCGGTCGGACTGAATAGTCCTTTAGTAGCACGCATCGGACATAAGGCGCCCGTAGAGTCGGTGCCATGACGCAGCCTGCGCAGCCCGCGGAAGAGACGCCCGGCGACCGGGAGCGTGACAGCGGCCGCGACGGCGGCGGCACCCGGGAGCCCGACGGCGCCCACCCGCTCGGACTGCTGCCCGGGCGGCGCGGCGGCCTCACCACCGCCGAGGTGGCCGAGCGGGTCGCCCGCGGGGACGTCAACGACGTCCCGGTGCGGTCCAGCCGCTCCACCCGGGAGATCGTCCGGGCCAACGTCTTCACCCGGTTCAACGCGATCATCGGCGTGATGTTCGGCATCATCCTGATCGTCGGCCCGATCCAGGACGGCCTCTTCGGCCTGGTCATCGTCGCCAACACCGCGATCGGCATCGTCCAGGAACTGCGGGCCAAGAAGACCCTCGACAGCCTCGCACTGATCGGCGAGGCCAGACCGCAGGTCCGCCGGGACGGCACCGTCCAGCAGATCGCCACCGGCGCGATCGTGCTGGACGACACGGTGCTGCTCGGCATCGGCGACAAGGTGATCGTCGACGGCGAGGTCACCGAGGCGGACGGCCTGGAGATCGACGAGTCGCTGCTCACCGGCGAGCCCGACCCCGTCCTCAAGCAGCCCGGCGACCAGGTGATGTCCGGCAGCTTCGTGGTGGCCGGCGCCGGCGCGTTCACCGCCACCAAGGTCGGCCGCGAGGCCTACGCGGCGCAGCTGGCCGAGGAGGCGAGCCGGTTCACCCTGGTCAGGTCGGAGCTGCGCAGCGGCATCAACACCATCCTGCGGTTCATCACCTGGCTGCTCGTCCCGACCGCCATCGGCCTGATCATCAGCCAGCTGGCGGTGGAGGGGCGGGACTGGCAGGAGGCGGTCCGCCGGATGGTGGCCGGCATCGTGCCGATGGTCCCGGAGGGGCTGGTCCTGCTGACCTCGGTCGCCTTCGCGATCGGCGTGGTCCGGCTCGGCCGCAAGCAGTGCCTGGTGCAGGAGCTGCCCGCGATCGAGGGGCTGGCCCGGGTGGACATCGTCTGCCTGGACAAGACCGGCACCCTCACCGAGGGCGGCATGGACGTGGTCGAGCTGCGCACCCTGCCGGAGGTCGCCGGGGCCGACGGCCACCTGCGCCCGGGCGCCCCGCCGGCCCGGCACGCCCCGGCCGACCCGGCGACCGTCAAACAGGCGCTCGGCGTGATGGCCGGAGCCGACGCCCGCCCCAACCCGTCGATGCAGGCCGTCATCGACGCCTACGGCACCGGCAGCGACGGCGGTGGCGGCGGCTGGCGGGTGATCGAGGCGATGCCGTTCTCGTCCGCCCGCAAGTGGAGCGGCGTGCAGCTGCTGGAGCCGCAGGGCGGCGAGGCCAGCTGGCTGCTCGGCGCGCCCGACGTGCTGCTGCCCGCCGGGCACCCGGCCCTGGACGAGGTGGACGAGCTGGGCGCCAAGGGCCTGCGGGTGCTGCTGCTCGGCCGCACGCCCGTCCCGCTGGACGCCCCGGACCCGGCCGCCGACCTCCAGCCGCTCGCCCTGGTGGTGCTCCAGCAGCGGCTTCGCGAGGACGCCGCCGACACCCTGCGCTACTTCGAGGGGCAGCAGGTCCAGGCGAAGGTGATCTCCGGCGACGCGGCCGTCTCGGTCGGCGCGGTCGCCGCCCACCTCGGCCTGCCCGGCGCCGACCACCCGCTGGACGCCCGGACGCTGCCCGCCGAGCCGGAGCGGTTCGCCGACGCCGCGGAACGCACCACCGTGTTCGGCCGGGTCACCCCGCAGCAGAAGCGCGAGCTGGTCGGCGCGATGCAGTCGCGCGGGCACACCGTGGCGATGACCGGCGACGGCGTCAACGACGTGCTGGCGCTCAAGGACGCCGACATCGGCGTGGCGATGGGCACCGGCAGCGACGCGACCAAGGCCGTCGCCCAGATCGTCCTGCTGAACGACTCCTTCGCCACCCTGCCCTCGGTGGTCGCCGAGGGCCGCCGGGTGATCGGCAACATCGAGCGGGTGGCCGGGCTCTTCCTGGTGAAGACGGTCTACTCGGTGCTGCTCGCCCTGCTGGTGATCTTCACCCACTCGCCGTACCCGTTCCTGCCCCGGCACTCGACGGTGCTCTCCACCCTCACCATCGGCGTACCGGCCTTCTTCCTGGCGCTGGCGCCCAACAACGAGCGCGCCCGCACCGGCTTCGTCCGCCGGGTGCTGCGGCTGGCGATCCCCGGCGGGATCATCGCCGGCACCGCGACCTTCACCGCCTACGCGCTGGCCCGGGCCAACCACGCCACCGACCTGGAGGCGGACACCAGCGTGGCCACCCTGACGCTGTTCCTGGTGGCGATCTGGGTGCTGGCGATCGTGGCCCGGCCGTACAACTGGTGGCGGCTGCTGCTGATCGGGACGATGTGCGGGGCGTTCGCGCTGGTGCTGACCGTGCCGTGGCTGTCGGACTTCTTCGAGCTCTCCCTCTCCGGCACCCGGGACCCGTGGATCGGCGTCGCGATCGCGGTGACCGCCGGGCTGGTGCTGGAGGTGGTCTGGCGGATCATGCGGCGCAAGATGGATGATTGACCCCGGAGGGGGTGGCCGGATGGCACGCAGGGGTGGGGACTTGGAGGCGTTCACCGCCTTCCTGGGCGGGCTCGTGGCGGCCGGCCTGACGGCGCTGGCCGGCTACGGGGTGGTGACGTTCGCCGGGATCGAGGCCGGGCCGCTGCTGCGGAAGGCCGCACTGGCCGCACTGCTGGCCCTCTGGGTGGCGGTCACGCTCACGCTCTACCTCCGTCTGACCGCGTCCGCGCGCACCCGCCCCTGAGCCGGAGCGGGTACGCGGGCGGAGCGGGTACGCGGGCGGAGCGGCCGGGCCGGTCTAGCCCTCGAAGTCCCGTGCCGCGGAGAGCTCGTAGGCGCGGTCCGGCTCGGTGAGCGCGGCCAGCACCTCGAACCGCCGGTGCCACTGCCCGACCGACCAGGCCAGGCCGGCGGCCAGGCCCTCCGGGGTGGCGGCGTGCAGCAGCCCCGGCGCCGGCGGCAGCTCGAACTCGTCGTCCTCGTCCGCCTCCTCGGCCGCATCCGGGTCGTACGGTGCCTCCGGCGTGTCCGCCGCCGAGTCCCACCGCCAGTCCACCGCGGCCTCGTTGCCGTCGGGGCCGACCACCAGCAGCTCCTCGTGCTCCTCGTACGCCACCGGGCAGCCGGGCAGCAGCTCCCGCACCACGGCGGGGACCCGGTGCAGCCGGCCCTCGGAGAGCACCCGGCCGCCGGCCACCTCGCTGGCCAGCGAGACGTGCAGCCGCTCGGCGAGGTCCGCGGCCAGTGCCGGGGCGACCGGCAGCAGCGGGTACGGGTGCAGGAGCTGGACCAGGTCGGGGGCGTCGGCGACGACCGCCTCGGTGGCGTCCACGATCACCGTGTGCGCCGGGCGGCGACCGGTCTCCGGGTCCAGCGGCGGCAGCGCCCGGACGACGTCCAGCGGATCGATCCGCTCCGCCTCCACCCGGGCCAACGCGCTGTGGATGCCGTGCAGCTGGCGGTGGCCGACCTCGGAGGCCGGATCGGTGAGCCGGTCCAGCACCTCGTCCGGCCCGTGCGGCTCGGCCAGCAGTGCGGTCAGCGTGGTGCGGACGCCCAGCGCGTGCAGGAACTGCTCGTCCAGCGTCGTGCGGGCCTCGTCGTAGAGGCCGCGCAGCAGCGGGTCGGCACCGGCCGCGCGCAGGCCGGCCGGCTCGCGGCCGTCCAGCACCGGGTGGTCACGCAGCCACCAGGCGGTGTACGGCGGCAGGTCCGCGTAGGAGCCGTCCGGCAGCAGGGCGCGGACGGGCAGGACGACGGCGTCCCGGTACGGCGGGCGGGCCAGCGCGGCCAGCGCCTCGGGCCAGGCGTCGTCGTCCACCAGGTCGAGGTCGCGGACGGCGAGCAGCTCGGCCGCGACCGGCGGCACGCCGACCGCGTCGGCGTCGTCGGCGTGCAGCGCCTCCAGGGCGTCCTCGGCCCACTCCGCGAGGCCGTCCGGCGCCTCGTCCAGCAGCCCGGTGGGGCGGCCGCCGGCGGCGCGGTCGGCGGGGACGGTCGGGTCGAGCCGCTCCAGGTCGTCCGGGTCGAGCACCACGTCCTCGGCGCGGACCAGCACGAAGTCCGCCAGCACTCCTGCCGCGGCGAGGACTTCGGGGCCCCAGCGGTCCACGAGTTCGTCGTCCAGCCAGCCGGCGTCGTCCTCCCGGGCCAGCCCGGCCAGCGGGCTGCCGGGCAGGATCAGCTCACCGGCGCGGGCCGGCTCGCCCTCGTCGTCCAGCAGCGCCAGCCGGGCCAGCCACGGGTGCTCGCCGACCGCCGGGGCGGCCGCCTTCACCAGGCCGAGGACGGACTCGGCGAGGTCGGCCGCGGCGTCCAGGTCGTCCTCGGCCAGCTCGTAGGAGCGGGCGACGGCGGCCCGCACCTCGGGGGTGTCCAGGACGCCGGCCGGGGTGGCGGTGCCGGCGCCGAGCTTGGCCAGCAGCGGGTGCGCGGCCTCCGGGTGGGCGAGGCGCAGGTCGAGCAGGGCCAGCGCACCGGCCAGCGACTCCGGGTAGCCGGGGAAGGCCGCCCAGTCGGCGTCGTCGGAGGGCAGCAGGACGCGGCGCGGGCCGGTGACCGTCCGTCCGTCGGCCAGCGGCACCGGCAGCGCGCCGAGCGCCTCCGGGTCGGCCGCGCCGAGCGCCGCGTAGAGGTTGCGCCACCAGGCCGGCTCGCGGTCCAGACCGCCGAGCTGGTCGACCACGTCGGCCAGCGGCACCCGGCGCACGCCCAGCACCCGCAGCTCGCTGCGGCGCTCCAGACCGGCCGGCAGCAGCCCGGGGAAGACCGGCGAAAGCGCCTCGACCACCGAGCCGTCCGCGCCCTCCAGCAGCGTGGCGTCCCGCGGCCGCAGCGCCGGCGTGCCCTGCTCGACCGGCGCCGGGTGCGGCAGGAACGGCGTGCCGGGCAGCCGGGAGAGGATCGCGGCGCGCAGCGCGTTGTCCAGCGCGCCCTGGCCGAGCGGGCCGGGCACCAGGCCGAGCGAGCCGAGGTCGCCGCCGCGGGCGCGCAGCAGATCGGCGTAGCTGTCGGCGGCGCGCCCGGTCAGGAAGTCGGCGAGCGGGCCGGGGGCGACGTGCCGGCGGGTGGAGTCCAGCGGGTAGGAGGCGATCAGCAGCGCCGGCAGGCCGAGCGGCTCGTCGCTCGGCGTCGGCGCGTGCAGGACCGGGGCGATCCCGGGCTTCTGCGGGGCGCCGTCGGCGCCGACCGGGACGGCCCAGGTCACCGTCCAGTACGGGCGGGCGCGCTCCTCGGTGGGGCGGTCGGCGAGCAGCGCGGGGTCCAGCGAGCCGGAGGCGCCGGCGGTCTGCCAGACGGTCTGCCGCAGCCGCCCGCCCGCGTCGTCGGTGACGGTGACCTCGGTGACGCCGTCCGGGCGCGGCTCGGCGGCGGACCGGGTCAGTGTGCGGGTGCCGTCCGGGGTCTCCACCACGACCTCGGCGAGGCCGGGGAGGGTGAGCAGGAGCGCGTCGTCGATGCCGGCCAGCAGGCGGCGGGTGAGGTCCTCGGCGGCGGCGTCGCGCAGCGGCAGCACGACCACCGTGTCGTAGCCGTCGGGCGCCGGGCCCTCGGCGGCGAACGGCAGCCGCAGCAGCGGCACGTGGCCGTCCCGGCGGCGCAGTTCGTCGGCGAGCGCCGGCTGCGCCTCGGCCAGCGCGCGGGCCTCGCCGAGCGACCAGCGCACGCCGCCGGCGGAGCCGAGCACGGCCGGCTCGTCGGTGACGGCGAGGACGGCGGCGAAGCCGACGCCGAAGCGGCCGACGGTGGGCTGCTCGTCGGCCCGCTTCGAGGAGGCGCGCAGGGTGGAGAGCGACTCGACGGCGGCGTGGTCCAGCGGCGCGCCGGTGTTGGCGGCCGCCAGCACGCCGTCCGCGAGGGTGAGCCGCAGCCGGCCCGGACCGCCGCCGGCGCGGGCCGCCGCGTCGGCGGCGTTCTGCGCCAACTCGACGACGAGGCGGTCGCGGTAGCCGCCGAGGGCGAGCTCCTCCTCGGCGTTGGCGTCCTCCCGGAACCGGGCCGGGGAGGCGGCCCAGGCGTCCAGCACCCGGCGGCGCAGCCCGGCGCTGCCGAAGTGGTCCGCGAGGTGCTCGTCCGTGCCGCTGCCGATGATCCGAGGTTCCACTGGACCTGCCGCCTTCCGCCGCCCTGTACTTCGTACGGGGGGCATTCTCCCCCGCCCGGGCACCCCCGGCGGACCGGGGTGGGGCCGCGCCTATCCTGGGGCCGCTCCGATGGCCCGGCGAGGGGGGAATCCGATGGCGTCCGACCGTCCACAGGTGTCCGACCGTTCGTGGTACGTCCTGATCGAACGCGACAGGCGGGACTACGGCGACTCCGTCTACTACCGCTGGCAGCTGGCCCCGCCCCAGGAGGCGCCGCTCGGCCGGGAGCAGGCGGTCGAGCTGGCGGAGGAGACGGCCCGCACGTACCTCCCGCGCGAGAGCGGGGAGCCGGCCGGGACACCGGCCCGGCGGGTCTTCCGGCTCCCCGACGGCGGCTTCCTGGTCCAGCTCCACTACCGCGGCTGGAAGCGTCACTTCCGGGTCTCCGTCGGCGAGCTGGTGCACGCCGAGGAGGAGGCCCCGCCGCCCGCCCCGCCGAACCCGCCGCGGGAGGCCGCGCCGCCGAGGCGCGGGCTGTTCGGCCGCCGCTGAACGCCGCCGGCCCGCCCCCTCGACGTGACGGGGCGGGCCGGCGGCGGATCGCTCAGGAGTGGCCGAGCTCCTCGGCCGGGGCGTCCGGCTCGACCGAGCCGGAGGTGCGGTCGGGGTGCAGCTGGAGCGGCTCGACCACCAGCTCGTCCAGGATCAGCTCGGACGGCGCCGGCGGGGCCGGGATGACCGCCGCCTCGGAGTGACCGCCGCAGCCGTACGCGAAGGAGACGATCTGGCCGTCGGCCGGGCCGAACTCGTTGCCGCAGACACCGAACGCCTGGCCGAGCGAGCCGCCGATCGGGATCAGGAAGCCGCAGCTGTTGCACGAGGCCGGGGCCGACTGCGCCATCGGCGTCTGCGGGCCGTGCGCCTTCTCCCAGCGGTCCGCCGCCAGGTGCAGGCCGAGCCGCGAGAGCACCCGGCTGCGGCCCATGCCGAGCTCCTCGGCGACGGCGCCGATCTGCGCACGGACCGGGGCCGGCTGGATGTGCGGGTCGCTGACGACCACGTCCTCCTCGGCGGCCAGCGCCACCGCGGAGTTCGGCGCCGGCTCGTCCTCGCCGGACCAGCCCGGCTCCAGGCGCAGGTCGTCGGCGTCGGTGGGCAGCAGGTCGCCCGGGCCCATGTCGCCGGGGCGCAGCCGCTCGCTCCACGGCACCCACTGCGGGGCGAGCACGGCGTCGGGGCCGGGCAGCAGCACGACCTCGTCCAGCGTGACGTTCTTTGCGCGCGGGGCGCGGGCCACGGTGACGGCCCAGTTCCAGCCCCGGTAGGCGGCGTCCAGGCACTCGAAGGTGTGGGTGACGACGCGGTCGGCGTCCGCCTGGACTCCGAGGTGCGCACCGACGGTCTCTGCTCCGACGGCCTCGTCTGCCGCCTGCCGGGCGAGTTCGACGGCCTCGGCACAGAGCCGGTCGGGGGTACGGCTTCGCATCGCAGCACTCACGGCGTCGATTCTCTCCCAGTTCTTCTGTTGCCCACGGCGTGTTGCCTGTTCCGTCGCGGCTCGGTTTCCCTCGTCCATTCTGCGCGACCACGGGCCGCCTCGGGTACCGGCCGCGCCGCCCGTCAGCTCCGGCCGGCGCCCGGCCGATCGTCGGGCGGACCCTGGGCAGGCTACCCGCCGGTCGGCCACCCGGCACAGTCCGGGGCGGCGGCCGGCGCCGGAACGGCCGCGCCGAGCGAAGCGGAATCCCGCGTCGTCGTCACGATTCTGGGGCAGGATGGGCTTGTGGCGGACGAAAACCCGTCGCAGCATGCACTGCGCGCCTCGCAGGCCGACGGCAGTCCCGACGAGGCGAACGCCGTGCCGCGACAGCAGCCTCCGGTCCTCGCTGCGGGCGAACCGCAGCCGGTGGACACCTCCGCGACGCCCCGGGATTCCGCCGGGCACGTGGACCTCGACAAGCACCCGGCCGCGGCCGCGGACTCCCCGGATTCCTCCGGCCCGCTCGACGCCGTCGACGCGCTCGACGCCCTCGACGAGGAGGAGGAGCCGCGTCGGCACTTCCTCGTCCGCACCGCCTCCGCCGCCGGCTCCCGCACCGGAAAGGTCGTCCACGGCACCGGCCGCCGCATCCGCAAGGCGACCTCCGCCGAGGGCGCCGGCGAGTCCGGCCTCGCCAAACTGATCGAGCTGCACGCGCTGAACTCGTTCGGCGACATGCTGATCACCGTCGCGCTGGCCTCCACCATCTTCTTCTCCGTCCCCACCGGCGAGGCCCGCGGCCGGGTGGCGCTCTACCTGCTGATCACGATGGCCCCGTTCGCCGTGCTGGCCCCGGTGATCGGCCCGCTGCTGGACCGCCTCCCGCACGGCCGCCGGGCCGCGATGGCGACGTCGATGCTGGCCCGTGCGGTGCTGGCGTGGACGATGGCGGGCACCGTGGTCGGCGGCGGGCTGGCGCTCTACCCGGAGGCGCTGGGCGTCCTGGTGGCGTCCAAGGCCTACGGGGTGGTGCGCAGCGTCGTGGTGCCCCGGCTGCTGCCGAGCCGGCTTTCACTCGTGAAGGCGAACTCCCGGGTCACCCTGGCCGGGCTGCTGGCCACCATGGTGGCGGCCGGGGTGGGCGGGCTGCTGCACCTGATCGGGCCGGGGTGGCCGCTGCGCGGCGCCTTCCTGGTCTTCGTCGTCGGCACCCTGATGGCCTTCCACCTGCCGCACGCGGTGGACTCCGCCAAGGGCGAGCAGCGGGCCGTCCTGCACGCGGAGGTGCACGGCGAGGCCGCGGCCGTCCCCGCCGGAGCCGAACCCGGCAGCGGCGCCGGGACCGGGACCGGGACCACGCAGGCGGCCAAGGCGCCGAAGGCGTCGCTGCGCACCGTCGGACCGTCGGTGATCCTGGCGCTGCGGGCGATGTCGGCACTGCGCTGGCTGGTCGGCTTCCTGGTGATGTTCCTGGCGTTCCTGCTCCGTGACGAGCCGATCGGCGGGCTACAGCCGACCCTCGCGCTCGGCCTCGTCGCCCTCGCGGCCGGCACGGGCAACGCGCTGGGCTCGGTGCTCGGCTCCTGGCTGCGCACCCGGGGCTCGGAGGCGACGGTCACCGCGATGCTGCTGCTGGCCACCTGCACCACGGCGGCCGCCGCGCTCTGGTACGGCGCGGTGACGGTGGTCCTGGTCGCCGCGGTGTCCGGGGTGGCGGCCTCGCTGGGCAAGCTGGCGCTGGACGCGCTGATCCAGCGGGACGTCCCGGAGTCGGTGCGGACGTCCGCCTTCGCCCGTTCGGAGACGCTGCTCCAGTTGTGCTGGGTGGCCGGGGGCGCGGTCGGCATCCTGCTGCCGCTGAACGGCGTGCTCGGCCTCTCGGTGGCGGCCGGGGTCCTGGGCGTGGTGCTGCTCTGGACGGTCCGTTCGCTGTTCCGGGTGGGGTTGGGGCGCCGCGCCGCCGCACCTCGGGTGGCCTGAGGCCCTCCCCGGCGGGGCAGGGCGGGGCGGTCGTCCCGGGCCGTCGTTCTCCTGCCACAACACGCGGTTGCCCACCCCCGCGTAGCGTGATCGGCAAAGCCCGGTAGCCTCTGACGCATGAGCCTCAGCACCCGTGTCATCGCCGCCCTCGGCGCCGTCGTCGTGATCGGCGCGGCCACGGTCGGCACCTCCGTCGCCGTCGCGTCCGGCAGGGACGAGCCCGTCAGCCACCGCGCGACCCTCACCGTCGGCCGTTCCTCGATGGAGGTCGAGCCGTTCTGCTTCAACGACGGCAAGCCGCTCACCGAGGACCAGCAGAGCGAGTGCCAGGACAAGGCCAGCAAGGCCCTGGACGAGGGCAAGCTCCCCAAGTCCGACGTGGTCGCCAGTGACCGGATCGGCGTGGGCGTGACCCCGGACGTGGCCGACCGCGGCTGGTGGGCCAACACCAACGGCGGCGGCCAGGCCTCCGGCGGCCGGTTCATCCTGGCCCCGGCGGCCAAGGGTTCCACGTACTCCGGCTCCGTCGCGGCCTCCCGGGCGCTCAACGCCTCGGGCAAGACCCTGGTCACCGTGGTCGAGTCCGACCCGAAGCAGCCCGACGCGATCTACGGCGTCTGGTACTTCGAGCTGGACACCCAGGACGCCTGACGGTCACCCGGTGACCGAGCGACACACCGGTGAGCAGCCGGCCCCCGAGCGGGGCCGGCTGCTCGTCGTCGTCGCGGTGGCCGCCGAGGCGGAGGCCGTCCTGCGCGGCCTCGGCGGGCCGGTGCGGGCCCTGCCGCTGCCCGGCGGTGAACTGCACCGCGCCGCGCACCCCTCGGGCGTGACGGTGGACGTGCTGGCGGGCGGGGTCGGCCCGGCCGCCGCCGCTGCCGCCGCGTCCGCCGCGCTCTGCGCGCACCGCTACGACCTCGTGGTCTCGGCCGGCATCGGCGGCGGCTTCGCCCCGCAGGCCCCGGTCGGCTCGACGGTGCTCGCCGAGGCGATCGTCGCCGCCGACCTCGGGGCCGAGACCCCCGACGGCTTCGCGGACGTCACCGAGCTGGGTTTCGGGACCGTCCGGCACACCCCCGCCCCGGCCGCCGTGGCGCTCGCCGCAGCCGCCCTGGGCGCCGTCACAGGCACCGTCCTGACCGTCTCCACGGTGACCGGCAGCACCGGACGCGCCGCCGCGCTGACCGCCCGCCACCCCGGCGCGGTGGCCGAGGCGATGGAGGGGTTCGGGGTGGCCGAGGCCGCCGCCCGGCACGGCGTGCCGGCCTTCGAACTGCGCACCGTCTCCAACCCGGTGGGCCCGCGCGACCGGGCCGCCTGGCGGATCGGCGAGGCGCTGGGCGCGCTGGAACGGGCCTTCGCCGCGCTGCCCTACCCGGAGTTCCTGAAGGAGGCCCGCCGTGGCTGAACAGCTGGGCATCGCCCACTCGCCCTGCCCGAACGACACCTTCGTCTTCCACGCCTGGACGCACGGCCTGGTGCCCGGCGCGGACGCCCCCGAGGTCACCTTCGCGGACATCGACGTCACCAACGGCCTGGCCGAGCAGGGCGGGCTGGACGTCCTCAAGGTCAGCTACGCGGCCCTGCCCTGGGTCCTGGACGAGTACGCCCTGCTGCCCTGCGGCGGCGCGCTCGGCCGCGGCTGCGGCCCGCTGGTGCTCACCCGCCCGGACACCGGCGGCGACCTCACCGGCCGGACCGTCGCCGTCCCGTCCGAGCGGTCCACCGCCTACCTGCTGTTCCGGCTCTGGGCCGCGAAGGCCGTGCCCGGCGGGTTCGGCGAGATCGTCGTGCTGCCGTTCCACGAGATCATGCCCGCCGTCCGGGACGGCCGGGTGGACGCCGGCCTGGTGATCCACGAGGCCCGCTTCACCTACCAGCAGTACGGACTGCACCGCCTCGCCGACATGGGCGAGGCCTGGGAGCAGGAGACCGGCCTGCCGATCCCGCTCGGCGCGATCATCGCCAAGCGCTCGCTCGGCACCGAGCGGCTGCACGCGATCGCCGACGCCATCCGCGCCTCCGTCCGGCAGGCCTGGGCGGACCCGTCGGCCAGCCGCGCGTACGTGCTGGCGAACGCCCAGGAGATGGACCCGGACGTCGCCGACCAGCACATCGGGCTGTACGTCAACGAGTTCACCGCGGACCTCGGCGAGGAGGGCTACGGCGCCGTCCGGGCGCTGCTCACCCGGGCCGCCGCCGAGGGGCTGGTGCCCCCGCTCGACCCGGGTGCGCTCGCGTTCTGAGCCCCGCGGCGTTCCGCGCCGCACGGCGTCCGGGGCCCGCCCGTCCGAGCGCGGCGGGCCCGCCCGCGGACTACACGTCGAACTGGTCCGCCACCGCGCGCAGCAGCACGGCCAGCTTCTGGCCGGCCGGCTTGGCCGGGTAACGGCCGTGCTGGAGCCCCGGCAGCACCGAGTCCATCATCGTGATCAAGTCCTGGACGAGCGCCGCCATGTCGTCCGGGGTCTTGCGCTGGGCGGCCGCCACCGACGGCAGCGCGTCCAGCAGCTGCACGGCCATCGCCTGGTCGCCGCGGTGGCCCGCGACCACGCCGAACTCGACCCGCTGGCCCGGCTTGAGCACGGTGACACCGGCGGGCAGCGCCTTGGTGTGGACGAAGACGTCGCCGCCGTCGTCGCGCGACAGGAAGCCGAAGCCCTTCGTCTCGTTGAACCACTTGACCTGGCCGGTGGGCATCTCGAACAGTCCTCGATGTGGGTGTGAGGGATCCCGGCCCTGGCCGGGGATCACTGGGTGGGAGGGCGGGCCGACCTCGACTCGGCGCCCGCGGGGCGCCCATGGTCAGCACGCTGTAGGGAGCAGACTAACGGTCCGTCACTGCCTCATCCGCGTTCCGCGAAGGATCCGTACGGGGCTCTCGCGGCCACGGGCGACCCGGTACTGGCATGGCCGGGGCGCGACTCGGCGCTTTCCACTGGCTCACACCCCCGGTCTGAGGAGACGGGGCGCACCTGTCGCACCCCTCGGCACAGCCTGCATACCCCCGCTCAGCAGGGATCAAAACTCCCAGCGCCCGGGAAACTGCGCAACGTGACCGGACCGCTCGCCTGCGAAGCGGTCCGGCGCGGTCGCCGCCCGGGCGCTCTGCGAGACTGGGGCGGCAGACCGACTCCCCCAGGCCCGCAGAGGAGCAAGCCCAGTGAGCAGCCAGAGCGCCGACCACGGCGACGCCTACGTCAAGGCCGGAGCGATCGTCTTCGGGCTCGGCGCGCTCGCCACGCTCGTCACCTTCGTCCCGCTGTTCCTGCACCTCACGCCGCTGCCTACGGCCGCGTACTGGCTGAGCATGATGATGCCGCTGGGCTTCCTGCTGGCCCTGACCGGGCTGCTGCTCTCCGCCCGCGCCCAGCGCCGCCGGGTCCGCGGCTCCTAGGCTTCCGGACTCCTGGGCTGCCCGACTTCCGGCTCCCCGACTTCCCGGCTTCCCGACTCCTGGGCTGCCCGGCTCCTAGGCCCGGCCTGCCAGGTGACCGGCCAGCCAGGCCGGGAACCCGGTGAGGTCGGCCAGCACCACGTCCGCGCCCGCCGCCAGCAGCTCCTCCGCGCTGTACGGGCCGGTGGCCACGCCCACCGCGACGGCGTCCGCGTGCTTGGCGCCGCGGATGTCCCCGAGGTGGTCGCCGACGTAGACGCTCGCGCCGTGCTCGCGCAGCGCGTCGCCCTTGGTCTCCGCCCAGAGGTCGCCCACCAGCGCGTCCGCGTGCAGGCCCGCGTGCTCCAGGTGCAGCCGGGCGTTCGGCTCGTACTTGCCGGTGATCACCGCGACCCGGCCGCCCTGGGCGCGGACCGCCTCGACGGCGGCGTGCGCGCCGGGCAGGGCGACGGTGGGGGCGAAGGCGTGGTCCCGGTACAGCTCGCGGTAGCGGTCGACGGCCGCCTGGAGCCGATCGGCCGGGAACCAGTTGCCCATCTCGTCCGCGAGCGGCGGCCCGAGCCGGGTGACCACCAGGTCGGCGTCGATGTACGCGCCGGTCTCGGCGGAGAGGGCGGCGTAGGTGGCCCGGATCCCGGGCCGGGTGTCCAGCAGGGTCATGTCGAGGTCGAAGCCGACGGTGAGCGGGGAAACCGGGGTGGTGGGCATGTCGTCAGGCTATCCAACGAAGGTGCACAGGCGATTTGCCCCGGCTTCTCCAGGGAACTTAGGTTTGCCTCAGCTATCTGCGAGAGAGAGCCATGACCGACACCACCGCGCCGGCCGCGAGGCCGGCCACCGCTCCCGGCAAGCGGCGGCTGCTGCGCCGCCGAATACTGTGGCTCGTCGCCGCCCTCGTCCTGCTCGCCACGGCCGTCCTGCTGAGCCTGGCGGTCGGCAGCCGCACCATCCCGTTCGGCGAGACCCTGGACGCCCTGCTGCACGGCGGCGACACCACCAACGCCGTCGTCGTCCGCGAACTGCGGGTGCCGCGCACGGTGGTCGGCCTCGCGGTCGGCGCGGCGCTCGGCCTGGCCGGCGCCGTGATGCAGGGCATCACCCGCAACCCGATCGCCGACCCCGGCATCCTCGGCGTCAGCCAGGGCGCGGCGGCCGGCGTGGTGCTGGCCATCTCCGGCTTCGGCATCTCCACCCTCACCGGCTACGTCTGGTTCGGCTTCGCCGGGGCCGTCATCGCCACCGTGCTGGTGTACGGGCTGGCCGGGCGCGGCCGGGGCGGGGCCACGCCGGTCAAGCTGGCGCTGGCCGGCTCGGCGATGTCCGCGTTCATCGCCTCGCTCAACACCCTGGTGCTCACCACCGACGCCGCCGCCATGGACCAGTTCCGGTTCTGGCACGTCGGCTCGCTCTCCGGCCGCACCGCCGACGTGGCCTGGCAGCTGCTGCCGTTCCTGCTGGTCGGCACGGTGCTGGTGTTCGCGGTGGCGCGCGGGCTGGACGCGCTGGCGCTCGGTGACGACACCGCCAAGGGCCTCGGTGCCAGGACCGGCGTCGTCCGGGCGGTCGGCGCGCTCGGCGCCACGGTGCTGACCGGTTCGGCGGTCGCCGCGGCCGGCCCGATCGCCTTCGTCGGCCTGGCCGTCCCGCACGCCGCCCGCGCGGTGGCCGGCGCGGACCACCGCTGGGTGCTGACGTTCTCCGCGGTGCTCGGCCCGGCGCTGCTGCTGCTCGCGGACGCGTTCGGCCGGGTGCTCTTCCCGCCGTCGGAGGTCCCCGCCGGTGTGATGACCGCACTGGTCGGGGTGCCGGTCCTGGTCGCACTGGTCCGGCGTCGGAAGGTGGTGGCGGCGTGAGCGAGCGAGCCGTCGAGGGGTGCGCGTTGAGCGAAGCGTCTGCCGAGCGCAGCGAGGTGGGCGCATGAGCGAGCGCAGCGAGCGAACCGTCGAGGGGTGCGCGTTGAGCGAAGCGTCTGCCGAGCGCAGCGAGGTGGGCGCATGAGCGCCGTGGCTCTGCGCGGGTACACCGTGCTGCGCGCCGGGCGCGCGTCGTTCCTGCTGCACCGGCGTTCCGCCGTGGCGGCCTGCTGCCTGGCGCTGGTGCTCGCCGCCACCGTCGTCGCCTCGCTCTGCCTGGGCGAGTCCACGGTCTCCCCCGGCGAGGTGGTGAAGGTCCTGCTCGGGCGGCCCAGCCCGCACGAGCTGGTGGTCGGCGAGTTCCGGCTGCCCCGGGTGGTGGTCGGCCTGCTGGTCGGATCAGCGCTCGGCCTGGCCGGCGCGCTGATCCAGACCGTCGCCCGCAATCCGCTGGCCAGCCCCGACGTGGTCGGCGTCTCCTGGGGCGCCACCGCCACCGTGGTCGGCCTGATGGCGTACGGCGTGGTCGGCTCCGCCGGGCAGGTGCCGTACGCGGCGGTGGCCGGCGGCCTGGCGGCCGGCCTGCTGGTGTACCTGCTGGCCTGGCGGCGCGGACTGCACGCCCAGCGGTTCGTGCTGATCGGCATCGGCGTCTCGGTCGCGCTCTCCTCGCTCACCTCCGTCTTCCTCACCAAGGGGGACGGTTTCCAGGCGCAGGCGGCGAAGGTGTGGATGACCGGCAGCCTCAACGGCTCCGGCTACGACCAGGCCGGATGGCTCGCCTGGGTGCTGCCGGCCGCCGCGCCGGTCGCGCTCTGGGCGGCGCGGGCGCAGCGGTCGATCTCCTTCGACGACGCCACCGCCGTCGGCCTCGGGCTGCGGCTGGACCGGATCCGGCTCGGCATGGCGCTGCTCGGCATCGTGCTGGCCTCCTGCGCCGCGGGCGCGGCCGGTCCGGTGGACTTCGTCGCGCTGATGGCCCCGCAGATCGCGCTGCGGCTGGCCCGCTCGGCGCAGGTCCCGCTGCTCTGTTCGGCCCTGACCGGCGCGCTGGTCGTCGTCCTGGCCGACCTGCTGGCCCGGCGGCTGCTCGCGCCCACCGAGCTGCCGGTCGGCGTGGTGACCGGGCTGGTCGGCGCGCCGTACCTGATGTGGCTGCTGATCCGATCCCGCCGTGGAGGCTCCTGATGACCGTTCCCCCGGTGCCCGGCCACCGTCTCGAAGCCCGCGGCCTGACCCTCGCCTACGAGGCGCGCACGGTCGTCGAGGGGCTGGACCTCGTCGTCCCGGACGGCCGGGTGACGGTGATCGTCGGCCCGAACGCCTGCGGCAAGTCGACGCTGCTGCGCGCCCTCGGCCGGCTGCTGAAGCCGGTGCGCGGCGCGGTGCTGCTGGACGGCGCCGAACTGGCCCGCGTCCCCACCAAGCGGATCGCCCAGCGGATCGGCCTGCTGCCGCAGTCCCCCACCGCGCCCGAGGGCATCTCGGTGGCGGACCTGGTCTCGCGCGGCCGCCAGCCGCACCAGAGCTGGTGGCAGCAGTGGTCGGCCGAGGACGAGCAGGCGGTGGCGGAGGCGCTGGAGCGCACCTCCACGGCCGAGCTGGCCGAGCGCAGCGTCGACGAGCTGTCGGGCGGCCAGCGCCAGCGGGCCTGGATCGCGATGGCGCTCGCCCAGGGGACGGACATCCTGCTGCTGGACGAGCCGACCACCTTCCTGGACATCGCCCACCAGGTGGAGGTGCTGGACCTCGTCCGGCGGCTCAACGTCGAGCGCGGGAGGACGGTGGTCGCCGTCCTGCACGACCTCAACCAGGCGGCCCGGTACGCGGACCACCTGGTGGCCATGCGCGACGGGCGGATCGTCGCCCAGGGCCCGCCGGGCGAGGTCGTGACGGCGGAGCTGGTGCGGGAGGTCTTCGGGCTGTCCTCGGTGGTCGTCCCGGACCCGGTGACCGGCACCCCGCTGGTCGTCCCGGGCGCGCCGTGGGCGGTGAAGGCGGACGCCTAGCGGGCAATTCGGACATAATCGACGCGCCCGCGCCCGTGTGCCCATCCACCGAGGACCGCCGATGCCCCCGATCGCCCGCCGCGCCCTGCTCGCGGGGCTCGGCGCCGCCGCCCTCGGCGGCTGCGCCGTACGGCACGCCGCCCCGCCCGCCGACGCCGCGACGGGCACCGTGACCCCGAGCCCGGAAGCGGTACCCAACGTCACCGTGAACACCGCGACGGGGCCGGTGGTCGTCCCGGGCGCGCCGATGCGGGTGGTCACGCTGGACACGGGGGAGCTCGACTCGGCCCTCACCCTCGGCATCACCCCGGTCGGGGCGGCCCTGGCGCCGCTGGACTCCGGCTTCCCCGACTACTGGCCCCTGTCCCGGCTCAGCGGGATCACCCGGGTGGGGTCGATCGGCTCACCGGACCTGGCGGTCCTCCGCGCCGTCCGGCCGGACCTCGTCCTCTCCAACCAGACCAGCGACGGCGCCCGGTACGACCAGCTCCGCGGGATCGCCCCCACGGTGCTCACGCAGACCACCGGCGCCCCCTGGAAGGCCAACTTCCAGGTGCACGCCCAGGCGCTCAGCCGCCAGGAGGCGGCGGCGGCGTTCGTCTCGTCCTACCAGCGGCACGTCTCCCAGGTGGTCCAGGCGCTGTCCGGCGCCAGGGCCTCGGGCCGGAAGGTCAGCCTGGTGCGGTTCGTCCAGGGCGGCATCCGGCTGTACGGCAGGCAGACCTTCCCCGGCACCGTCCTGGCCGACGTACAGCTCGGCCGGCCGGACGCGCAGAACGTCGACCAGTCCGACTTCGAGATCCCCGTCGACCAGCTCGCCAAGGCCGACGGCGACCTGCTGGTGTACGCCACCTACGGCGACCCGGCCGGCACCGCCGCCGTCCTGGCCACCCCGGCCTGGCAGTCCCTCGGGGCGGTCAAGGCGCACCGGGCCTTCGAGGTGGACGACCAGCTCTGGTTCCAGGGCAACGGCTACACGGCCGCCAACTACGTCCTGGCGGAGCTGCAGCGCTTCCTGGGGGCGTGAGCGGGGCGGCCCGGGCAGGACCGCCCCGGCCGGACCCTCAGTGGTCGACGGTCACCACGATCTTGCCCAGCTGGTTGCCCGCCTCCATGTACCGGTGCGCCTCCGCGATCTCGGCCAGGCCGAAGACCCTGTCCACCACCGGCGTGAACGCCCCGCTGCGCAGCCCCGAGGCGACGAACGCCTCCGCCCGGCGCAGCCGTTCGCCGTCCCTGGTGATCTCGTGCAGCGTGTACGTGCGCATGTTCAGCGCCGGCATGCCGAGTTCGAAGCCCGGGTAGGGCGTCGGCTCGCCGCTCAGGGCGCCGTACAGGAACAGGGTGCCGCCGGGGGCGACCACCTTGGCCAGGTCGAGCACGCCGCGGCCGGCCACGGCGTCGAAGACGAACTCGGCACCCCGCCCCCCGGTCAGTTCGCGCACCCGCCCGACGACGTCCTCCTCCTCGGTGACGATCACCGCGGCCGCGCCCGCCTTGAGCAGGGCGTCCCGCTTGGCCTGCGTCCGGGTGGTGGCGATGGGCACCGCCCCCACCCGGTGGGCGAGTTGGATCGCGGCCAGGCCCACGCTGCTGGAGGCCGCCGTGATCACCACGGTGTCCCCGGCGCGCATGCCGCCCACGTCGACCAGTGCGCCGTAGGCGGTCAGGTACGGCATCCAGACCGCGGCGCCCGCCACCGCGTCGAGCCCCTCGGGACGGTGGACCACCGCCGCCGCCGGAACGATCGCGTGCTCGGCGTAGACGCCGTAGTCGTTCATCGAGAACGCGGGCACCACACTGACCGCCTGCCCGGGCTCGAAGCCGGTCACGTCCGGACCGACCACCTCGACCACACCCGCGGCCTCGGAGCCGAGCCGGGCGGGGAACTCCCGGACCGGCTCGATGTAGACGCCGCTGCGGAACAGCACCTCGGCCCGGTTGAGCCCGATCGCGTCCACCCGGATCAGCAGCTCGCCGGGGCCGGGCGTGCCGACCTCCGCGTCCTCCAGCCGCAGCACCTCCGGCCCGCCGTGTTCGTGGAACCGCACCGTCCTGGCCATCGCGCCCGCCCCTTCCGATCGCTGACGGCGGCCCGGGAACCGTCGGCCGCCGCAGATCACTGAACCTGAAAGTACGTCAGCTGTCAAACTTCGATGACTGTCGTACTTTGATGCAGGCCATACTCTGACCACCCCCGTACGACAAGCCCCCGGAGATCGGAGCGAGATGGCGACCACACGGCGCAGCGGACAGCAGGACCGCACCCCGCCCCACCCCGACCTCCGGGAGGTCACCCTCCAGCAGGTCCTGGAGGCCGTGGTCGACCCGGTGCGCCGCCTGATCGTCGGCGGGCTGTACGCCGCCGGCGAGGACCTCGCCTGCGGCACGATCGAGCTGCCGGTCAGCAAGTCCACCGCCACCCACCACTTCCACGTGCTGCGCGAGGCCGGGCTCATCCGGCAGTACTACGTCGGTACCTCGCGGATGAACGCGCTGCGCCGGGAGGAGTTCGAGGAGGCCTTCCCCGGGCTGCTGCGCGCGCTGATGGACGCGCACGAGCGGGGCTGAGCCGCCCCGGTCACCGGCCCCCGGCGTAGCGGGCCGGCGAGAGGCCCACCGCCGCCGTGAAGTCGCGGGTGAAGTGGGCCTGGTCGGCGTATCCGAGCTCGGCGGCCAGCGCGGCCCAGTCCACGTCCGCCCCCCGGTCGGCGCGCTGGGCGGCCTCGTGCAGCCGGGCCCGCCGCAGCACCCACTTGGGCGCCGCGCCGACGTACTCGGCGAAGAGTCGCTGCACCTGGCGGACGGTGACGCCGAACTCGGCGGCCAGCTCGTCCACGCGGCGCAGGTCCGGCGAGCCGGTGACGCGCTCGACCATCGCGGCGGCAAGCTCCGCCTGACGGTCCGCCACCGGGGCGGGCAGCCGGGCGAGCAGGAAGGCGTCCACCAGTGCGGCCGGCTCCGCGGCTCCGGACAGCACCTCCTCGTTGAGCAGGTCGACGGCAGCCCCGAAGACCCCTGCCGCCGGCACCGACCGGTCGGCGAGCCCGGCCACCGGGCGGTCGGTGAACGGGCGGAATCCGCCCGGCCGGAACTTGACCCCCAGCACGTGCCCCGCGCCCTCCAGCCGGCGCACGAACAGCGACCGGTCGACGCCGTAGACGCGCGCCCGCGGGGCCTCGAACACCAGATGGACGTTGGGGTGGGCGAGCACCTTCTGCTCGTGCGCGGGCAGCCCGCGGCGGTCCCACCGGACCAGCCAGTAGAACTCGACCAGGCGCGCCAGCCCGGGAGCGGGCCCGTACCGGTCCAGGTGGACCACGCCCGCCGCCCGTCCGGGGTGGAGCACCCCGCGGCCGAGATCAGGACCGTTCATGCCGCCAGGCTAGGACGTGCCGCCGACAGCAGGGGCCCCGTCGTCGCGTTTCTTCAAGACCCGGCGCCGCCACCCCGCGCAGGATCGGGCCATGAACGGTCATGCACTCCACCCCCTCATGGCTCAGGCCGCCGCGGAGGCCGCGCGCATCGCCCGCGGCGTCCGCCCGGAGCAGCTGGACGGACCCACCCCCTGCACCGGGTTCGACACCCGGGCGCTGGTCAACCACTGGGTGCTCTACACCTCGCACGGCCTGGAGCACCGGGCCCTGCGCAAGGACCTGCCGCAGGACCTCGTCGAGCGCGACTTCACCGCCGACCCCGCCTGGGCCGACGCCTACGCCGCCCAGTTGGAGCGGGCCGTCGCGGCCTGGGCCGACCCGGCGGTCTGGGAGGGCGACGTGAACCTGGGCGGGTCGCCGATGCCCGCGGCCGCCATCGCCCGGATGCTGGTCCTGGAGCTGGTGCTGCACGGGTGGGACGTCGCCCGCGCGACCGGCCAGCGGACCGGGGCCGGGGACGAACTGGCCGGGGCGGTCCTCGGGATCGTCGAGGAGTTCGCCGCGCTCTTCCGCCAGTACGACGGGTTCGCCGGCCCCGTCGCCGTGCCCGCCGAGGCCTCGCCGCTCGACCGCGCGCTGGCCGCGTCGGGCCGCGACCCGCAGTGGGCCCCGGCCCCGGCGGCCGCGTCCGCCTGAGCCCCGCCCCCGACGCCCGCGCGGGCCTGCGACCCGTCAGGCCGCAGGCCCGCCCAGCGCGCTCCGGACCAGCCGGGTGACGGCCGGGACCGCCGTCCGCAGGTCACCGTCGGGGCCGGCCGTCTCGCCGGCCAGCGCGTCGAAGGTCTCGAAGCCGGTGAGGACGAACAGCAGCGCGGCCGCGTCCTGCGGTACGCCGTCGAGCCGGGCGGCCAGCACCCGGGCGCCCTCGCGGCGGCGGGCGTCGCGTGCGGCGATGACCCGGCCCACCTCCTCGTCCAGTGCGGCGAGCGCGCGCAGCCGGCGGGTGCAGACCCGGTCCACCGCCCAGAAGCCGCCCATCACCTCGACGAAACGGTCCACCGCCGGCCAGGGCCCGGGCAGCGTGAACGCCTCGGCGAGCCGCGCCATCCCGCCCTCGGCCGCGAGCGCGTCGCAGACGGCCTCCAACAGGCCCGTCTTCGATCCGAACTGGTAGTAGACGGTGGCCCGGGCGACGTCCGCCCGCTTGGCGACCGCGTCCAGCGAGAGCGTGCCCGTCCCGGCCAGCTGCCCCCGCGCGGCCGCGACGATCCGCGCGCGCGTCTCGTCCACGTCCGCCTGCCGCTGTCCCATCCGGTAGGACCGGGGGCTCATCGCGCTCGCCTCCACTCGCTCGTCCCGCCGCCGGTGCAACGGCGGTCGGACCTCTCGTGAACAGGCAGTATCCCCGATGGGCCGGCGCCCCGGGCGGGGGCGTCAGACGATGACCCGGCCGCCGCTGACGTCCAGCGTCTGGCCGGTGATCCACGAGGACGCGGTGGACGCCAGGAAGAGCGTGGCCGCCGCGATGTCGGCCGGTTCGCCGAGCCGGCCGAGCGGGTGGGCCGCGGCGACGGCCGCCTGCACCTCGGGCGGCATGACGGCGGCCGTCCGCTCGGTCCGGACGGCGCCGGGCGCGATCGCGTTGACCCGGACGCCCTCGCCCGCCAGCTCCAGGGCGAGGTGGCGGGTGTACATCAGCACCCCCGCCTTGGCGGCCGCGTACGCGGCGGAGGAGCCGCTGGGCAGCCGGCCGGCCGTGGAGGCCATGGTGACCACCGAGCCGGCGCCGCGTTCCAGCAGACCCGGCAGGAACGCCTGGACGGTGAGGAAGGTGGCCGTGAGGTTGGCCTCCAGCACGGCGCGCCAGTGCTCCTCGGTCTCCCGGACGGTCGGCACCGGGTAGCCGTCCCCGCCGGCGAAGGCGGCGAGGACATCGACCGGGCCGAGCCCCTCCTCGATCCGGTCGGCGGCCCGGGCGAGCGCGGCGGCGTCGGTGCAGTCGGCGACCAGGCCGAGCGCCTTGGCACCCAGCTCGCGCAGCTCGCCCTCGACGGCGGCCAGGGCCGTCCCGTCCCGGCCGAGGACGGCGACGGCCGCACCCTGCCGGGCGAACGAGCGGGCGGTCTCGGCGCCGATGCCGCGGCTGCCGCCGGTGATCACGACGACCTTGCCGGACAGGTCGGGGTACTGAACTCGCATGTCCCATCACTCCCTTGAGCCGAACTGTGTGGTTCACTGGATTCAGTCATACAGCCTGTCTGAATGAATCGGCAAGGGCAGACCCCCGAGCGGACCTCGGGGCCGCCCGCAAGGAGGAACGCGATGAAACTCGCCGTCGTCGGCGCCGCCGGCCGCACCGGCCGCCTGGTCGTCGACCTCGCCCTGGCCGCCGGGCACACCGTCACGGCCGTTGCCCGCACGCCCTCCCGGCTACCGGAGTTCGCGCACGGCACGCCGCACATCGTGCAGGCCGACGTCCACCGGCCCGGCTCCCTGCGCGAGCCGCTGACCGGCCAGGACGCGGTGGTCTCGACGCTCGGCACCACCGGCCGGGCCGCCACCACGGTCTTCTCGGACGGCGCACGGGAGCTGGTGGCCGCCGCGCGGGCCGGCGGGCCGCAGCACCTGGTGGTGATGGGCTCGGCGGGGCTGGAGACCGGCCATCTGCCGTTCGCCCAGCGGGTGGTGTCCCGGCTGGTGGTCGACCGGCTCTACCGGGAGATCCACCGCGACCTGGCCCGGATGGAGGCGGTCCTGGAGGACTCCGACACGGCCTGGACCGTCGTCCGCGCCCCGATGCTCAAGGACGGGCCGCCCGCCGCCGGCCCCCGCGTCTCGTACGACCGCCCGCTCCCCGGGGCGGGCACCGCCACCCGGGCCACCATCGCGGCCTGGATCGTGGGGCACCTCGGCGCACCCGAGACCTTCCGCCGCCGGGTCACCATCGCCGACGACTGACGGCCGGGCCCGCGGCTCACCCCTCCGGGCGGGCCCGCCGCTCCGGTCGGGCACGCCACTGCGGCCGGACGGGCTCACCCCTCCGGGCGGGCCCGCCGCTTGAACGCCACGGCCAGCAGGAACAGCGCCGACAGCACCGCGGCCACGCGCAGCACGCCGGGCGCGGCCGACCAGGCGACCTGGCCCGCCTGCTGGCCCGGCTGGAGCGCCTCGCCCCAGCGGCCCTGGGCCCTGCCCCAGAACCAGACGGTGGTGGCGCTCATCGTCATCAGGGGAATGCCGAGGATGCCGACCTTGCGGGTGAAGTCGGTGAGCCGGCTGGACAGGTAGCCGAGCCCCCAGCCGACCAGCATCACCACGAGCTGGCTGCTGACGGCGCCGCCGAGCAGCGTCACCGCGGCCAGCAGCAGGAGCGGGGAGGGGCGGCGGCCGGCCATCGCGGACGGTTTCGCACCGGCCGCGGCGCCGGCGTCGGGCGCCGCATCGGGCGTGGCGGCCTGCGGCGGGGGCGCCGCCCGGCCCTTCCTCCGCTTCCTGCCCTTGTCCTGCGCGGCGGCCGGGGCGGCGGGCGGGGTCTGCGCAGGGGCGTCCTCGGCGGCGGTCCGCTGCTCGGGGATCGGCTTGTCGGCCGGGCCAGGTCCGTCCGAGAAGTCCAGCGACACGAGGGACCAGTCGCCCGCGTTCACGGCCGTGAAGGGAGCCGGCACGGCGTCCGGATCGGCGTCCGCGTCCGCGATCGGCTGCGGCACCCAGGGCGAGCCCGGGTCGTCCGCGGCCGGCGAAGGCCGACGTCCGGACGGCGGGCCGGCAGGCGGTCCGGTGACCGGCCCGGCGGACGGCGGCGCGGACGGCGGATCGGCGGGCCGCGGCGGCACCGCGGACGCCCCGTCGGCGTACACACTGTCCTCGCCCTCCGAGCCCGCGCCGCCGTCACCGCCCCCCGGCGGCCCGCTCCACGGCCCCCGCTTGCGCCACCACTCGCCGTCCGACATTCGCCCCACACCCCGCCTCGCCCGTGCCGCAGCGGCCGTCGTGGGGCCGCCGGTCAGACGGTACCCACCCCGACCGGGGCCACGCCGACCGGTCCCCACCGTGCCCCCTCCCGACTAACCTAGGTCGAATGACCACACAGCAGGGCCCCCAACGCACCGGCAAGGCGCCCGCCGGCCCGCGCACCCTCGCCGACGAGCTCCGCAGCCGCGCGGACGACGACCTCGCCACCCTGCTCCGGTCCCGCCCCGACCTGCTCAACCCCGTGCCCGGTGACCTCACCCAGCTCGCCGCCCGGCTCTCCTCCCGCGCCTCCGCACTGCGCGCCCTGGAGCGGCTGGACCGCTTCACCCTCCAGGTCGCCGAGGCGCTGGCCGCCGCACCGGACGGCGCCTCCCCGGCCACCGTGAAGGCGCTCCTCACCGGCCCGGCCAGGGTCAAGCCCCACCCCGGCGCCACCCCGCTGACCACCGCGGACCGGGCCGCCGTCACCGCCGCCCTCCCGCGCGCGCTCGCCACCCTGCGCGACCGCGCGCTGCTCTGGGGGCCGGAGAACGGGCTGCGCCTGGTCATCGCGGCCCGCGAGGCGCTCGCGCCCACCGCCGCCAACCCCGGCCGCACCGGCCTCGGCCCGACCCTGGCCGACGCCACCGTCGGCATGTCCCCGGCCCGGCTCCAGCAGTTGCTCGCCTCGGCCGGGCAGCCCGCCACCCCGGACCCGGTGACGGCCGTCGCCGCGCTCACCGCGCTGCTCGGCGACCGCGCCCGCTGCGACGCCCTGCTCGCCACCGCGCCCGAACCGGCGCTGCGGCTGCTGGACCGGCTGGTCTGGGGCCCGCCCACCGGCACCGTCCCGGACGCCACCCGGCCGGTCACCGCCGAGGACGCGCAGAGCCCGGTCGAGTGGCTGCTGGCCCGCGGCCTGCTGCTGCCCAGCAGCCCCGGCAGCGTCGTCCTGCCCCGCGAACTCGCCCTGCACCTGCGCGGCGGCCGCACCCACCGCGTGGTCGAGCCGGTCCAGCCGGAGCCGGCCCCGGCCGCCGCCCCGCGCGATCCACAGGTTGTGGACAAGGCCGCCGCCGGCCAGGCGCACACCGCCGTCCGGATCGTCGAGGAGGTGCTCGACCTCTGGGGCCTCAACCCCCCGCCCACCCTGCGCGCCGGCGGCCTCGGCGTCCGCGACCTCAAGCGCACCGCGCAGGCCCTGGAGACCACCGAGCAGCAGACCGCCTTCTGGCTCGAACTCGCCTACACCTGCGGCCTGCTGGCCCCCGACGGTGAGGCCGACGAGCGCTGGGCGCCCACCCCGGCCTACGACGGCTGGCTCCAGCAGGACACCGCCGACCGCTGGGCGGTGCTGGCCGGCGGCTGGCTCACCGCCACCCGCGTCGCCGCCCTCACCGGCTCCCCGGACGGCAAGGGCAAGGCACGGGCCGCGCTCGGCCCCGAGCTGGACCGCACCCTGGCCCCGTCGGTCCGCCGCGCGGCCCTCGCCCTGCTCGCCGAACTGCCGCCCGGCACCGCCGCCACCGCCGGCGAACTGCTGCCCACCCTGCGCTGGCAGCGCCCGCTGCGCGGCGGCCCGGTCACCGGCCAGGCCCCCGCCACCGGCCCGGGTCCCGCCGGCCAGACCCACACCGGCCAGGCCCACGCGGGGCAGGAGCCCGCCGGGCAGACCCACGACCTGCGCGACGACCTCACGGCGTGGACCCTCGCCGAGGCCGAACTGCTCGGCGTCACCGGCCGCGGCGCCCTCGCCTCCCACGCCCGCGCGCTGCTCACCGCCGAGGCCGACCCTGCCGAGGTGCTGGCCCCGCTGCTGCCGCAGCCACTGGACCACGTGATCCTCCAGCCGGACCTCACCGCGATCGCCCCCGGCCCCCTGCTCACCCCGCTCGCCCAGGCGCTCGCGCTCTGCGCCGACATCGAGTCCAAGGGCGGCGCCACCGTCTACCGGTTCACCACCGCGTCCGTCCGCCGGGCCCTCGACGCCGGCCGCACCGCCGCCGACCTCCAGGCCTTCCTGGAACAGCACTCGCGCACGCCCGTCCCGCAGCCGCTCGCCTACCTGATCGACGACGTCGCCCGCCGGCACGGCATCCTGCGGGTCGGCGCCGCCTCCTCCTACCTGCGCTGCGACGACCCGGCGCTGCTGAACGAGGTCCTGGCCGACCGCCGCTCCGTCGACCTGCGGCTGCGCCTGCTCGCCCCCACCGTCCTCGCCGCCCAGGCCGCGCCGGACGTGCTGCTCGCGGCCCTGCGCGGCATGGGCTACGCGCCCGCCGCCGAATCCGCCGAGGGCGACGTGCTGATCACCCGGCCGGACAGCCACCGCACCCCGCCGCGCGCGGCCCCCGTCCCCGTCCCGGACGGCCCGCCCACGCCCGACGACACCCTGCTCGCCGCCGCCATCAAGGCCATCCGGGCGGGTGACCGCGCCGCCACCGCCGTCCGCCGCGAGCACACCCCCGACCCGCGCCAACTCCCGCGCACCCCGGCCGCCGAGACCCTCGCCGCACTGCAGACGGCCGTGTTGCTCGGCGAGCGGATGTGGATCGGCTACCTCAACGCCGAGGGGCTCTCCAGCCAGCGGATCATCGACCCGGTCAAGGTCGAGGGCGGCTTCGTCACCGCCTTCGACCACCACGCCGACGAGCTGCGCACCTTCGCCCTGCACCGGATCACCGGCGTCGCCGAACTGGAGGAGTGACCGCAGGATCAGTGGCCCTGCTGGGCCTCCTTCACCTTCTCCTTGACCGCCTTGTCCGCCAGCGTGCCGATCTGGTCCTTGCCGACCGGCAGTTCGGGAGCCCCGGCCAGGTCGGCGATCAGGAAGGCGGGGGACGCGAGCAGCCCGCCCGGGCCCTCGCCGACGCCCGCGAGGGCGTGGGCGGAACCGGCGGAGGAGGCGGTCGCGGCGAAGGCCGAACCGAGGAGGGCGAGAGCGGTGAGGGCACGCTTCGACTTGTTCATGACCTGCTCTAACGAGCGACGCCCGCACTGGTCACAGCCCTGCGGTTGACGACCCCGCCGGCCCGGCGTAGTCCGGAGGAGAGGGGGGTTTGCGGAAGGAGTCACCATGCTCGGCGATCGGATAGCGGAGATTCGGAGCCAGGACACCGTCCGGCGGGTGCTCGCCGGCGGCGAGGGCCCGGTGGTCGAGGTCTCGTTCCAGGGCACGGGAGAGGTCCTCGGCACCCCGGTCACGGAGTTCGCCACCTACGAGTCGGAACTCCACGCCGACGGCACGCTGTTCGGTGAGGGCCAGGGCGTCGACATGACCGCCGACGGCCAGACCATCACCTGGCACGGCAGCGGCGTCGGCCACTTCACCGAGGGCGGCGGCGTCTCGTTCCGCGGCTCGGTCTTCTTCACCACCGCGTCCCCGCAGTTCTCCCGCCTGAACGGCATCGCCGGCGTCTTCGAGTTCGACTCCACCGCCGACGGCAAGAACAGCGCCAAGGTGTTCGAGTGGAAGTAGCCCCCGCCCGGGCGGCCTCCCGCCTTCCCCGCCGGATGCGCGACACTGGAGGGTCTGCGTCCCGACAGACCTGTCAGCCAGTGGAGGGCTCCCCCGCGTGAACGACGGACCGCTCATCGTCCAGAGCGACAAAACTCTTCTCCTGGAGATCGACCACCCCAAGGCCTCCGACTGCCGCCGCGCCATCGCGCCGTTCGCCGAACTGGAGCGCGCGCCCGAGCACGTGCACACCTACCGGGTGACCCCGCTCGGGCTGTGGAACGCGCGCGCCGCCGGGCACGACGCCGAGCAGGTGGTCGACGCCCTGGTGACGTACTCCCGCTACCCCGTCCCGCACGCGCTGCTGGTCGACGTGGCCGACACCATGGCGCGCTACGGGCGGCTCAGGCTCTCCAAGCACCCCACCCACGGCCTGGTGCTCACCACCACGGACCGCCCGGTGCTGGAGGAGGTGCTGCGCTCCAAGAAGATCGTCCCGCTGGTCGGCGCCCGGGTGGACCCGGACACCGTCGTCGTCCACCCGTCCGAGCGCGGCCAGATCAAGCAGGTGCTGCTCAAACTCGGCTGGCCCGCCGAGGACTTCGCCGGCTACGTGGACGGCGAGGCGCACCCGATCGAGCTGGACCAGAACGGCTGGCAGCTGCGCCCGTACCAGGCGCAGGCCGTCGAGGGCTTCTGGCACGGCGGCTCGGGCGTCGTGGTGCTGCCCTGCGGCGCCGGCAAGACGCTGGTCGGCGCCGCCGCCATGGCCGAGGCCAAGTCGACCACGCTCATCCTGGTCACCAACACCGTCTCGGCCCGGCAGTGGAAGCACGAACTGGTCAAGCGCACCTCGCTGACCGAGGACGAGATCGGCGAGTACAGCGGGACGAAGAAGGAGATCCGCCCGGTCACCATCGCCACCTACCAGGTGATGACGACCAAGCGGAAGGGCGTCTACGCCCACCTGGAGCTGTTCGACGCCCGCAACTGGGGCCTGGTGGTCTACGACGAGGTGCACCTGCTGCCCGCGCCGGTGTTCAAGTTCACCGCCGACCTCCAGGCCCGCCGCCGGCTCGGCCTGACCGCCACCCTGGTCCGCGAGGACGGCCGCGAGGGCGACGTCTTCTCGCTCATCGGCCCCAAGCGCTTCGACGCCCCGTGGAAGGAGATCGAGGCGCAGGGCTACATCGCGCCCGCCGACTGCTGCGAGGTCCGGGTCACCCTCACCGACTCCGAGCGGCTCGCCTACGCGACCGCCGAGCCCGAGGAGCGGTACCGCTTCTGCGCCACCACCGCCACCAAGCGGCGGGTGGTGGAGGCGCTGGTCAAGAAGCACGAGAAGGACCAGACGCTGATCATCGGGCAGTACATCGACCAGCTGGACGAGCTCGGCGAGGCCCTGGACGCGCCGGTGATCAAGGGCGAGACCAGCAACGCCCAGCGCGAGAAGCTGTTCGAGGCCTTCCGGACCAAGGAGATCAGCGTCCTGGTGGTCTCCAAGGTCGCCAACTTCTCCATCGACCTGCCGGAGGCGACCGTCGCCATCCAGGTCTCCGGCACCTTCGGCTCCCGCCAGGAGGAGGCCCAGCGCCTGGGCCGCGTGCTGCGCCCGAAGGCGGACGGCCACGCGGCGCACTTCTACTCGGTGGTGGCCCGCGACACCGTCGACCAGGACTTCGCCGCCCACCGGCAGCGCTTCCTGGCCGAGCAGGGCTACGCGTACCGCATCATCGACGCGGACGACGTGTTGTAACCCCCGGCAACGCTCAGTACTTGACGCCGTCGCGCCCGAGGAAGACCACGCGCGCGGCGGTGTCGAGGGCGATGCCGACGTTGCGGACGGCGGTCTTCAGTGGGCTGCGGCGCCGGCCGGGGCCGGTGGCCGCGGTGGCGGTGGCGCCCGCGGGGCGGGCAGGGGCGGACTTCTGGTTCGGCACTCGCGGCGCCGTGACGTGTACGGTGCTCATGCCTTCAACGGTAGGCTCCCGAGCGGGCCGGGCACATCACCCCAAAGGCCGTACCGGACGTGCCCCAGGTCGTCCTCCGGGTGTACGCAGGCCCCTCCCCGTCCCCTAGAGGTCCCCTCCCCCGTCCCCTACCCCTCCCCTACGGGTCGGTAGAAGTGGGAGAGCACGTCCAGGGCGACCCGGGCCGCGATCCCGGCGGCCTGCTCCTGCTTGGTCTCCTTGTCCTCCCGCATGGCCTCGTCCCCGAGGTCGCTGATGCACTTGACGATGCCCGCGTTGACGTAGGCGCCCGCCTTGTCCCCCTCGTACACGGCGTGCAGGACCCCGTGGGCCTCGGTCTCCATGCCGTACACGTCGGTGGACATGGCGAGCATGGCCCGGCGCAGCGGCGCGTCCTCCCAGGCGACCACCTTCTCCCCGCTGGCGTAGTCCTTCACGTGCAGGCGGTGCCCGTCGAGCGCGTCGTCCAGGTCGCCGTCCACGTGGAGGTCCTGCACCAGCCGGAGCAGCTGCTCGTCCGTCCGGTAGGCCTGCTGGCGGTTGCCCGCCCCGTCGGCCTGGAGGCGCTCGGGGTCGTAGTTGTGGACGACCTTCCCGAAGAGGACGTCGTGGAGCCGCACGCCGCGTTCGGCGAAACCGCCGGCGACGCCGACCAGCAGCAGCAGCGAGCAGTCGTAGTCCGCCATCACCGCCTGGGTGAGGGCGGCCGCCGCCTGGCCGCCCTTGTCGGTGGCCTTGGCCGCGACGACCCGGACGGGCCCCTGGCTCCCCGGCAGGGTGAAGGTGCGGTAGTACCTGCTGCCCTTCTGCACCTTCGTCACCGGGATCCCCCGCTGCTTCACCTCGTCCAGCAGTGCACGGAACTCCACCTGGATCGCGGTGAGGACGGCGACGTCGAACTCCCCGGCGGACGGGTCCGCCGGCTCCGCCGCGGCCGGTCCGGGCCGAAAGCCTGCCATGATCTCCTCGGGTCTCTCTCTGAGCCGTTCCATGTCGCCGCGCACGGCCTGGCGCCATTCGTTGAGCCGCGCGTAGGGCACCAGCCGGCGTTCCAGGAACGGGCGGCCCCCGCACTCCGCGGCCGTCTCCTCCAGCACCCGGATGATCCGCCGGGACACGTCCAGGGGCAGCACGGCGAGCGGTGAGAGCACCGCGTTGACGGTGCCGCTCCAGGTGGCCTCGTCGGTCAGCAGCCGGGCCACGGAGGGCAGGAGGTGGTCGGCGAGCTTCTCGTTGTAGCCGTACATCCAGAGCGCGGCCGCCCCCGCGCTGCCCAGCACGCCGTTGTCGGTGTCCCGCTTGCGCTTGTCGCTCCGGGGCTTCTCCGGATCTATCAGGAACCGGATCAGCTCGCTGCTGATGACGTTGGCCTGGGCGAGGCCCCGGACGGCCTCCGTCCGGTTCAGCGGGTCGGAGTCGAGCCGGGCGACCCGGTTGAGCCAGTGCCGGACGTCCTCGTGGGCGGCCTGCCGGGCCAGGAGGTTGACGATCGTCCCGCGGAACTTCCGCGCCGACGACACGTCGGACCCGATGTAGTTGCGGGCGGACTCGGCGAAGGGGATGAGCCAGAGCTGGGGCTCGGTGGCGAGCGCGCCGATCGACCACACGGCGGAGCCGCGGGTGGTGAAGTCCTCGGCCGGGTCCTCGACGACCCTGCGCAGCCCGGGGAGCACCGAGGCGTCCCCGAGCCCGCCCAGCGCGTTGGCGGCGGCGCCCCGGACCCAGGAGTTGGTGTCGGCCTCCATCACGGCGCCCAGCACCGGGGCCGCCGACCCGTCGCCGAGCCGCCCCAGGGCGTGCACGGCGGATCCGCGCACCCCCTCGTCGGGATCGCGCTGCGCCGCCGCGCCGAGCACCGCGACCGCCGACCGGTCCCCCAGCCGCCCCAGCGCGGTGGCCGCGGAGCCGCGCACCACGGGGTCCTCGTCCCCCTCCACCACGGCACGCAGCGCCGGGGCCGTGGACCGGTCCCCGAGGAACCCCAGCGCATTGGCCGCCGAGCCGCGCACCACGGAGTCGGGGTCGCCCTTCAGCGCCGCCTGCAGGGCCGTCACCCCGGAGCGGTCCCCGATCCTCCCCAGCGCGGTGGCCGCCGAGGCGCGCACCACGGGGTCGTCGTCCTTCTCCAGCACCGTCTGCAGGGTCGGCACCGTGGTCCGGTCCCCGAGCTTGCCCAGGGTGTTGGCCGCGGTGCCGCGCACCACCGGGTCCGCGTCACCCGTCACGGTCGCCTTCAGGGCCGGAACCACCGTCGGGTCCCCGATCAGGCCGAGCGCCTTCGCCGCGGCGCCCCGGACGGTCGGCACGGGGTCGGTGATCAGGGCGGCCGCCAGGGGCGCCAGTGCCTCGACGGGGCGGTTGCGGGCCAGCCACAGGGCCGTCCTGCCCCGGTTGGCGGACGACGGGTCGTCCGCCAGGCGCGCCATCCGGGTGGCCACCAGGGCTTCGGAGGGTTCGCCCGCGGCGCCGGCCTCGGCCTGTGCCCGGTGTTGGTCCTTCTCCTGCCGCAGCTTGCGCCGACGCAGCTGCTGGAGGTGTTCCGGCGTCAGCGTCTCGTTCCACAGGGATTCGAGGACGCCGCGCACCATCAGCGGGTCCCGCTCCTTCAGGTCCTCCAGCAGCCCGTAGTCCACCCCCTCCTTCACGACGTGGAAGGGCACCCGTCCGAGCGACGTCGCCAGGTCGTCCCGGTGTCTGCGGTCTCCGCAGAAGTGCTCGCCGAGGGCCCGCCAGATGCTCGCCCGCGACTCGTCGGAGAGCCGGCCGCGGTTGGCGACCAGGACGTCGAGCAGCACGCTGGGCCGCAGGTCCTCCCGGCGGGCCAGCACGGCCTCCGTCGCCCGCCCGGTGTCCTCCTGGAGGCCCAGCCAGTCGCCGACGCACTGGTCGAGGTCGAAGGCGAGCGGCGGCAGGCTGCTGTTCTGCCATCCCAGGGCCAGCCCGAAGTCGACGATCGACTGGTGGAGCAGCCGGTAGGACTGCTCCTGGTGGTGCTCGGTGGTCTCGACCGCCACCATCTGCGTGTTCAGGAACTCCTCGATGAGCCCGTCCAGCCCGGTCCGGTCGTCCCAGACCCGGTCGAGGACGGCCCTGAGGTCGTTGCGCCGGAAGCCGCTCTCGCCCTCCTTGCCCGCCACCACCAGCGCCGCGGCGCAGAGCACGGACTCCAGGTGCAGGCCCTGGCCCCTGAGCCGGTCCGCCGCGGGGTCGGCGTGGTTCCCCGCCGGGTTCCGGTGGACGGTCCGGCGCAGCAGCTCGGCCCGCGAGCGGGGCAGCGGGGCCGAGCGGTCGTCGCCCTCGGTCTGCAGCAGACCCGCCAGCAGCGACAGCAGCAGGGGGTTCCAGATCGCGCCGTCCAGGCCCGCGGCCCGGATCTCCTTCAGGGCAGCGTCGGGTTCGAGCCCGCGCGCCCGCAGGTAGCCGCCGGACTCCCCCTCGGTCAGCGGGGCGATCGTGAGCCGCTTGATCGAGCGCAGCCCCGCCGACCCCAGCCGCTCCGGCTCGGTCCGCGAGGTCGCCAGCACCGGGTAGCGGTGCGAACCGTCCAGCAGGAGGCGGACGAAGCGCATCTCCTTCGGGTTCAGCTCGCGTTCCAGCTCGTTGACGGCGTCGATCAGGAAGACGCCCCTGCGCTGCTTGAACCTCGCCTTCCAGAGGGGCTCGTCGATGTCCGGCGGGCACTGCGCCCTGCCGAAGTCCAGCGGGTCACCGAGGTGTTTGAAGCCGTGGGCCAGGGTGTCCCGGTTGACCTGGACACAGGCCACTTCGTCGGCGAGCAGGTCCATCGCCATGTGGGTGACGAGCGAGCTCTTCCCGCTGCCGGCCACCCCGTCGACCAGGTAGGTCCGTGGCGGGAACCCGGCCAACTGGTCGAGGAGCCACCGGTACGGCCGCTGCGCGACCTCGGTCTGCTCCTCCTGCTCCTCCTGCTCCCCGTCGCCCTCCGGCTCCTCGCCCTCGTACTCCTGCTCCTGCTCCTCGCCGTCGGCCTCCGTGAGGTGGAAGGTCGGCGGGATGTAGCCGGCAACCCGCTTCTTCGCCACCCGCGCACGGTAGGCCGCCCATCCTGACATGGCGTCATGTTAGCCATGCCGCAGGGACTTCCGGGCCGGATCCGCGGCCCCGGCCGGAGGCCTCCCAGCCTGGACCGGCCCACGCCCGGTCGGGCAAGATGGCCGTCCGTCGACGTCACAGGGGGAGGGACAGTGTCGCCTCAGGAGCAGAGCGTCGCCGTACAGGTGCTGCTCGCGGAGTACACGTCCATCAAGGACGAGCAGAAGCAGCGGATCGGGTTCCGGGACAACCTCATCTACGCCACGCTCGCGTCGCTGGCCGCCGTCCTGGCGGCGACCCTGCAGTCCGGCGGGCACCCGGAACGGCTCCTGCTGCTGCCCCCGGTGACCTTCCTGCTCGGCTGGACGTACCTGATCAACGACCACAAGATCTCCTCCATCGGCCGGTACATCCGCGGCGACCTGGCCCCGCGCCTCGCCGCGGTCCTCCCGGGCGACACGACGGTGTTCGGCTGGGAGGCCTCACACCTGAGGGACGAGCGGCGGACCAGCCGCAAGTACCTGCAACTGGCGGCCAACCTGCTGGTGTTCTGCCTCTCCTCGGCCACCGCGATCGTCCTGTTCTGGGCCCACGACGGGAACGCGGGGTGGCAGACCGCCACGTCGGTGGCCGAGTTCGCCGGGCTGGGCGTGCTGGCGTTCCAGGTGGTCAGGTACGCCGACCTGAGGCCGTACGGCACGGGCTGAATGGCACCGGAGCCGCAGGCGGTCTAGGATCGTCCGTCTGCCCCCTCCCGAACTGTGGTACCTGCTGAAGTCCCGCAGGCAGCCGGGGGAGGCGTCGACCGCACGGCAACCGGTCGGCCGTGTCCACCGTGAGCTCCAACGATCCGCTGCGCCCGTCTCCGGGGCAGCCGGGAAGGTTCGCTGTGCCCGCCACCCCCACCACCGACCCCCTCCAGCGCGAACGCGACCACCTGGCCTCCTCCCGGGCCGCGCTGCGCGCCATGCGGGAGGACGTCCAGTCGCTCGACATCAGCGACGTGACCGGCACCTGGGTCACCGCCCTCGTGCTGCAGAACCAGATCGAGGCCAGGATCGCCGCCCTGGCCGACCTCTCGCACACCCCGCTCTTCTTCGGCCGCCTGGACTACCTGCACGCGATCAGCGAGGAGCTCTCCGAGGGCTCCGGCGGGGAGAGCTTCTACATCGGCCGCCGGCACGTCCACGACGCCGACGGCGACCCGATGGTGATCGACTGGCGCGCGCCGGTATCCCAGCCGTTCTACCGCGCCAGCCGGACCGAGCCGATGGACGTCGAACGCCGGCGCCGCTTCGGCTACACCGGCGGCGAGCTCACCGCGTACGAGGACGAGCACCTCTGCGACCCGGCCGAGTCGGACTCCGCCTCGGCCCTGCTCGCCGCCGAGATCGAGAAGCCCCGCGTCGGCCCGATGCGCGACATCGTCGCCACCATCCAGCCCGAGCAGGACGAGATCGTCCGCGCTGACATCACCGGCACCGTCTGCGTCCAGGGCGCACCCGGCACCGGGAAGACCGCCGTCGGCCTGCACCGCGTGGCGTACCTGCTGTACGCGCACCGCGAGCGGCTCGCGCGGACCGGCACCCTGGTGATCGGGCCGAACAACGCCTTCCTCTCCTACATCGAGCAGGTGCTGCCCGCCCTCGGCGAGCTGGACGTGGCGCAGGCCACCGTGCAGCAGCTGGTCGCGCACGTCGAGGTGAAGGGCGAGGACAGCGCCGAGGCGGCCCGGCTGAAGGGCGACGCCCGGATGGCCGAGGTGCTGCGCCGGGCGGTCCGGGCCGGCATCACGCTGCCCACCGAGCCCTGCGTGGTGGTCCGCGGCTCCCGGCGCTGGCGCGTCCCGGCGTACGAACTCGTCGAGATCGTCGAGGAGCTGAAGGGCCGCGAGATCCGCTACGGCGCCGCGCGCGACGCGCTGCCGCAGCGCATCGCGCACGCCGTGCTGCTGAAGATGGAGCAGGGCGGCGAGGCGCCGGACGACCGGGTGCAGGACGCGGTGGCCCGCAACCCCGCGGTCAAGGCGGTGGTCAAGGAGTGCTGGCCGCTGGTCGAGCCGGCCAGGCTGGTGCTGCGGCTGCTCTCCGACCCGGAGTTCCTCGCCGCGTGCGCGGACGGCGTCCTCACCCCCGAGGAGCAGCGGGCCGTGCTCTGGCCCAAGCCCGGCCGCTCCGTGAAGACCGCCCGCTGGACCCAGGCCGACGCCGTCCTGGTGGACGAGACGGCCGACCTGGTCCAGCGCACGCCGTCGCTCGGGCACGTGGTGCTGGACGAGGCGCAGGACCTCTCGCCGATGCAGTACCGCGCGGTCGGCCGCCGCTGCACCACCGGCTCGGCGACCGTCCTCGGCGACCTCGCGCAGGGCACCACCCCGTGGGCGACGGCGAGTTGGGCGGACGCCCTGCACCACCTGGGCAAGCCGGCCGCCCACGTCGAGGAGCTGACCAAGGGCTTCCGCGTCCCCGAGGAGGTCATCGCCTACGCCTCCCGGCTGCTGCCCTCGATCGCCCCCGGCCTCGCCCCGGCGACCTCGGTCCGCGAGGCGCCCGGCTCGCTGACGGTCACCCGCGTCCCGGAGGACGGACTGGAGAAGGCGGTCGTCGAGGCCTGCCACCGGGCGCTGGAGCACGAGGGCTCGACCGGGCTGATCGCCGCGGACGCGCGCATCCCGCTGCTCGCCGAGGCGCTCACCGCGGCCGGCCTGGCGTACCTCTCCCCCGGCACCGAGACCAGTGCGCAGGCCCGGCTGACCCTCGTCCCGGCCTCGCTGGCCAAGGGTCTGGAGTACGACTACGTGGTCCTGGACGAGCCGGCCGCCGTCGTCGCCGGCGAACCGGACGAGCGGACCGGCCTGCGCCGCCTGTACGTGGCCCTCACCCGCGCCGTCTCCGGGCTGGCCGTGCTGCACGCCGAGCCGGTGCCCGGGCAGCTGGACTGAGCGGCCGGACGGGGGCGGCGGGAGCCGGAGCGGAAAGCGGGAGGGGGACCGGCGTCGGCCGGTCCCCCTCCCACCGAGCCGACGGCCGCCGATCGCTCAGCCGTCGGCGCTTCCACGCTCAGCCATCGATCAGGGCACGCCACTCGGCGACCTTGCCGGCGTCCACCGGCGAGCCCCACCCGTCGGCGCGGACCGCCCCGCCGACGTGGAAGGCGTCGAAGCCGGCCGCCCGCAGGCCCGGCAGGTGATCGGCCCGCAGCCCGCCGCCGATCAGGATCCGCTGGCCGTAGCCGGGCTCACCGGCCTTGGCCAGCTCGGCCTCCAGCACCTCGCGGCCCGCGTCCACTCCGCCGGCCGCACCGGAGGTGAGGAAGGTGTCCAGCCCGGGCAGCGCGCCGACGGCCGCGCGGACGGCGCCGCGGTCGGCGCTGTGGTCGACCGCCCGGTGGAAGGTCCAGCGGCAGCCGGCCACCGCCTCGGCGACGGCGCCGGTGGCGGCCAGGTCCACGGCGCCGTCGGCGTCCAGGAAGCCGAAGACGAACTCGTCCGCCCCCTCGGCCCGCAGCGCGGCGGCACGGGCCCGCAGCTCGTCCAGGTCGCCGGGCGCGAAGCCGTCCCGGATGCGCAGCATGACGCGCAGCGGGAGGTTCACCGCGGCACGGATCGCGGCGAAGTCCGCGACCGACGGGGTGAGTCCGTCGGCGGCCATGTCCGTGACCAGTTCGAGCCGGTCGGCGCCGCCCGACTCGGCGGCCTGGGCGTCCTGGGGCGTCAGCGCGATGACTTCGAAAATTGGTCTAGACATATCGGATAGCCTGCCACATCCGGGAGCCCCCGGCGAGCCCCCCGGCGGTCGCTCGGCCGGGAGCCCACGCCGGGGGCCCGCCCCGGTGACCGGTCAGACGATCGGTGCTGTGATCGGCGCGGCCATCGGTGCGGCCATCGGTGCGCGACCGGTCAGGCGAGACCGCGGGCACCGCCGGCCCCGCCCCGGCTCCCGATCATCAGCGGCGCCACCATCAGCACCACCGCCACGGCGGAGATCGGCAGCAGGTACCAGAGGCCGCCGGCCGTCTGCCAGAGCGTGAACATGCTGAAGGTGACGGTCAGCGGCAGCACCGCGAGCCCGATCGCCGCCGGCACCAGCCGGCCGCGCAGCGCCGTCAGCACCAGGAACAGCGGAGGGACCACCAGCGCGACCGAGCGCGGGCCGTTCAGCATGTAGTGGGAGTCGAAGCCGCCCTGGAGGGCGAAGAAGGACCAGCCGCCGACCATCGACGCCGGCACCACGGCGCGCGTGCGCCAGGTCGGCTCGGCCAGCAGCTCGCGCGGCGCCGCGATCACCAGCAGGCCGGCCAGCACGAACGGCATCGCCGAGGAGCCGACCGCCAGGATCCACCACGCGTCGACCCGGTCCACCGCGAAGGCGTCCTTCATGCCGAGCAGCCCGGCGGCCATCACCGCCACCGCGATCACCCGCGCCTCCGCCCAGCGTCCCAGGAACGCGGCGAGGGCCAGCAGCAGCGACGCCACCGGCTGCGCGAAGGCGGCCACCAGCGTGATCACCGACGAGGTGTGCCCGAGCCGCCAGGCGAGCAGGTCCGTGTCGCTGACCCACGGGTACAGCCCGGCCCCCGCGATCGCCCCGGCGATCACCGGCGCGGCCAGCGCCAGCAGCCGCCCGCCGGCGGAGAAGGCGGTCAGCCGGGTGCGCACCCGCAGCCCGTACGCGGCGAGGTCCAGCGCCTCCCGGACGACGGCGGGCGCCCCGGCCTCGGCCGTGGTGTCGGAGAAGACGGCGGCCAGCTCGTCCCCGCGCTCACGGCGGTAGCGTGCCGGGTAGAACCGGAGCGCCGCCTTCACCGCCACCGTCGGCGTGGTCATCGTCATGCGAAGGTCCCCCTGGTCCTCGGGCGAAACACGGAGAGGCGGCGTTCCGCCTCGGTGGCGACGGCGCGCAGCCGCTCCGCCTCGGTGGCCAGGGAGGTCCGGCCGGCGGCGGTCAGCGCGTACGTGCGCCGGGCCCGGCCGTCCACCACCTCCTCGGCCGCGACCTCGATCAGGCCCTGCTGGAGCAGCCGGTCGAGGGCGCCGTAGAGCGTGCCGGTGCGCATCGCGACCCGGCCGCCGGAGATCGCGGAGACCTCCTGGATCAGCGCGTAGCCGTGCCTGGGAGCGTCGGCCAGTGCGGTGAGCAGAAGCAGCGTGGGCTCCTGCATGGAGCGTTCGGTCATGGAACTACATATATCGTCAAACTACCTATAGGTCCAGCGGAAACCCCGCCCGGGACCCGGCGGACTCCTCCCGGGCCGGGACCAGGTGGACCCCCGGCGGACTCCCGGCACGCCCGGCCACCACAATGGCTTCCATGCCGACCGACGACCTGCTCACCGCCTGGACCGCCCTGCTGCACCGCTGCGGCACGGACACCGACCCCGAGCCGGCCGGGCGGGAGCTGCTGCGCCGCTGGACCGAGCCGCAGCGCCGCTACCACACCGCCGACCACCTGCGGGCGGTGCTGGACCAGGTGGACGCGCTGGCGGAGCACGCCGAGTCCGCGGACACCGTCCGCCTCGCCGTCTGGTTCCACGACGCCGTCTACCGCCCCGACCGCTCCGAGAACGAGGAGCGCAGCGCCGCCCTCGCCGTCCTGGCGCTCACCGGGGCGGGCCTGCCGGAGCAGCAGACCGCCGAGGTCGCCCGGCTGGTCCGGCTCACCGTCACCCACCACCCCGAACCGGGCGACCGCGACGGCGAGGTGCTCTGCGACGCGGACCTCGCCGTCCTCGGCGGCTCCCCCGAGGCGTACGCGGCGTACGCGGCCGCCGTCCGCGAGGAGTACGCCTTCGTGCCGGAGCCGGACTTCAGGGCCGGCCGCGCCGCCGTCCTGCGTCAGCTGCTCGCGCTCCCCGCGCTCTACCGCACCCCCACCGCCCACGCGCGCTTCGACGCCCCCGCCCGCGCCAACCTGGCCGCCGAACTCGGCCGCCTCGAAGGCTGAGAGGCCCGGAGGCCGGGCCCCCGGGCGGCCCGCCCGAAGGCCGGCCGCCCAAAGCGGCTGCGCAAGGACCGGGCCGCTCGAAGGCCGCGTCAGGAGAGCCGCCCGACGGGCGCCACGACCGCGCCCTCCTTGCCGCAGACCCAGTGCGGCTCCGGCCCCAGTTCGGGCTCGACGCTGAGCGCGTGCGGGTCCCCCTCGGCCGCGCACGCGGCGCAGAGCGGCCAGCGGCCGTACGCCTCCAACAGCGCGTCCTGGACGTCCTGGGCGACCAGCCCGAGCACGTACTCGGTGCCCTCCGGCCACTGCTCCAGCCACCAGCGGCGGTGGGTCACGGCCGTCTCGACCAGCGACACCACGGCGGCGTCCGCCACGTCCTTCGCGGTCAGGTCGGCCAGGATCAGCGCCCGCGCGTTGTGCAGGGCGGTCTCGATGTCATCAGCGGAAGCCATCCGTCCATTGTCCCAAAGGAGCCGCCCCGATCGGCAGTCCCGCCGGCCCCCGGGGAAACGCCGCACGGGCGGCCCCCCGAAGGGGACCGCCCGTGCGGACGAAGACCAACCGATCCCGGAGGGGATCAGAAGTCCATGTCACCGCCCGGCATGCCGCCGCCGGCGGCCGCGGCGGCCTTCTCCGGCTTGTCGGCGATGACGGCCTCGGTGGTGAGGAAGAGCGCCGCGATGGAGGCGGCGTTCTGCAGCGCGGAACGGGTGACCTTGGCCGGGTCGATGATGCCCTCGGCGATCAGGTCGACGTAGGTGTTGGTGGCCGCGTTCAGGCCGTGACCGGCGGGGAGGTTGCGCACCTTCTCCACCACGACGCCACCCTCGAGGCCGGCGTTGGTCGCGATCTGCTTGATCGGGGCCTCCAGGGCCACGCGGACGATGTTGGCACCGGTGGCCTCGTCGCCCTCCAGCTCCAGCTTGTCGAACGCGACACCGGCCTGCAGCAGGGCGACGCCACCACCGGCGACGATGCCCTCCTCGACGGCGGCCTTGGCGTTGCGGACGGCGTCCTCGATGCGGTGCTTGCGCTCCTTGAGCTCCACCTCGGTGGCCGCACCGGCCTTGATGACGGCCACGCCGCCGGCCAGCTTGGCGAGGCGCTCCTGGAGCTTCTCGCGGTCGTAGTCCGAGTCGCTGTTCTCGATCTCGGCGCGGATCTGGTTCACGCGGCCGGCGACCTGGTCGCTGTCGCCGCCACCGTCGACGATGGTGGTCTCGTCCTTGGTGATGACCACCTTGCGGGCGGTGCCCAGCAGGTCGATGCCGGCGTTCTCCAGCTTGAGGCCGACCTCCTCGGAGATCACGGTGCCACCGGTGAGGATGGCGATGTCGCCGAGCATGGCCTTGCGGCGGTCGCCGAAGCCCGGGGCCTTGACGGCGACGGACTTGAAGGTGCCGCGGATCTTGTTCACGACCAGGGTCGACAGGGCCTCGCCCTCGACGTCCTCGGCGATGATGACGAGCGGCTTGCCGCTCTGCATGACCTTCTCCAGCAGCGGGAGCAGGTCCTTGACCGAGCCGATCTTGGAGTTGGCGATGAGGATGTACGGGTCCTCGAACGTCGCCTCCATGCGCTCCAGGTCGGTGGCGAAGTAGGCGGAGATGTAGCCCTTGTCGAAGCGCATGCCCTCGGTGAGCTCGAGCTCCAGGCCGAAGGTGTTGCTCTCCTCGACGGTGATGACGCCTTCCTTGCCGACCTTGTCCATGGCCTCGGCGATGAGCTCGCCGATCTGGGTGTCGGCGGCCGAGATGGAGGCGGTGGAGGCGATCTGCTCCTTGGTCTCCACGTCCTTGGCCTGGGCCAGCAGCTGGTCCGAGACGGCGGCGACGGCCTTCTCGATACCGCGCTTCAGGGCCATCGGGTTGGCGCCGGCGGCGACGTTGCGCAGACCCTCGCGGACGAGCGCCTGGGCGAGCACGGTGGCGGTGGTGGTGCCGTCACCCGCGACGTCGTCGGTCTTCTTGGCGACCTCCTTGACGAGCTCCGCGCCGATCTTCTCGTACGGGTCCTCGAGCTCGATCTCCTTGGCGATGGAGACACCGTCGTTGGTGATCGTGGGGGCGCCCCACTTCTTCTCCAGCACGACGTTGCGGCCCTTGGGGCCGAGCGTGACCTTCACTGCGTCGGCGAGCTGGTTCATGCCACGCTCAAGGCCGCGGCGAGCTTCCTCATCAAAGGCGATGATCTTGGCCATCAGAAGTGGTCCTCCGGGACACGGTCGACTGCTCGGACCAAGGGGTGCCCGCGACGGACGGCCCTGGTGTGCGGGGGTCCTTTCCCCTACCGCTCCCGGGGGCCTCACCGACCCGGTCCGCTGTCACTCTCACGCTGTGAGTGCTAACGCCAATGATTAGCACTCTCGGTGGTCGAGTGCAAGCCCAACGGGCAACCCGCGAGCCGTACCGGCCACCCGCCGGACACGGCGGCGGGCCCGTACGACGTGTGTCGCACGGGCCCGCCGCGAAGCAAGAGGCGCACCAGCCGATGGGCCGAGCCGAACTCCTGGGTGCCGGAAAGGTCAGACCGCCGCGCGGACCATGTCCGCCTGCGGGCCCTTCTGCCCCTGAGAGATCTCGAACTCGACCCGCTGGCCCTCCTCAAGGGTGCGGTAGCCGTCCATCTGGATCGCGCTGTAGTGGACGAAGACGTCCGCACCACCGTCGACCGCGATGAAGCCGTAGCCCTTCTCCGCGTTGAACCACTTGACGGTGCCCTGAGCCATTCCGAACTCCCCTAGTGCTGTGCTGGCCCTTCACGCGCCCGCAGGTCGCGGGCGCGGGTCTGTTGAGGCCGGCCCGGGGAACCCCCCCTGGGCGCAGCCGTGCACGCCACAATCCCCACCGGGATCACCGGACGGCGTCCGGCGAAGGGGCGATTGCGTCGACCGCGGCTGAATGTATCCGGATCGACGCCCTCTGCAACAGGGTCAGCAGCCGGGAATTCCCCCGGCCCGTCAAGGGACAGGACGGGCCAAAAGGTCAGAAACCCTCGCATTTCGCGCCGGACATAGCGGACGAATTACCCAAATGCCCTCAAGAATTCTGACATCGGCCTGACATGTTTCACGGCCGCGGGCCCTGCGCCGGTCTCAGCGGCCGGACAGACACCGGCGGTACGGGGCGCTACAGGGGCGACGACCGGTGCGAGGGGGAGGGGGAGCCCTCTTCCCGGTCCAGCGACACTCTACTCCGACCGGCCGGGAAACATTCCCGCCGGAATGCGCCGGGAAAAGCGTCGGCCGCCCGCGCGTACGGATTCCCGTACACGCGGACGGCCGGTCCGGCAATGGCGCGGCTCAGCAGCCCCCGGCCACCGCGGGAATGATCGAAACGCTCGCGCCGTCCTTGATCTCGGTGGCCAGGCCCTCCGCGAACCGCACGTCGTCGTCATTGACGTAGACGTTGACGAAACGGCGGAGCTTGCCGGTGTCGTCCAGGACCCGGGCGGCGATCCCGGCGTGGTTCTTCTCCAGGTCGGCGATGACCTCGCCCAGGGTGGCACCCTCGGCGGCCACCTCGGCGGCGCCGCCGGTGTAGGTGCGCAGGATGGTCGGGATGCGGACGTTGGCGCTCATGGGGGTCTCCTTGCGGCGGGGTGACGGCAGGGGTGGAGGGAGTCAGGCGGAGGCGAGGCCGGCGTCGCGGAACGAGGCCAGCGTCGGGCGGATGACGGCGGTCATCCCGGCGTCGGAGACGGCGTCCAGCGTCTTCAGGCCGTCGCCGGTGTTGATCGCGACGGTCTCCTTCGCCGGGTCCAGCTGACCGGTCTCGACCAGCTTCTTCAGCACGCCGACGGTCACCCCGCCCGCGGTCTCGGCGAAGACGCCCTCGGTCCGGGCCAGCAGCTTGATCGCGGCCACCACCTCGGCGTCCGTCACGTCCTCGACGGCGCCGCCGGTGCGGCGGGCGATGTCCAGCACGTACGGGCCGTCGGCCGGGTTGCCGATCGCCAGCGACTTGGCGATGGTGTCCGGCTTGACCGGCCGGATCACGTCGTGGCCGGCCTTGAACGCCGCCGACACCGGCGAGCACCCCTCCGCCTGGGCGCCGAAGATCCGGTACGGCCGGTCCTCGACCAGGCCGAGCCTGATCAGTTCCTGCAGCCCCTTGTCGATCTTGGTCAGCTGCGAGCCCGAGGCGATCGGGATCACGATCTGCTCCGGCAGGCGCCAGCCCAGCTGCTCGCAGATCTCGTACGCCAGCGTCTTGGAGCCCTCGCCGTAGTACGGGCGCAGGTTGACGTTGACGAAGCCCCAGCCCTCGCCGGCCGGGTCGCCGATCAGCTCCGAGCAGAAGCGGTTCACGTCGTCGTAGTTGCCCTCGATGCCGACCAGCTCGCCACCGTAGACACCCGCCATCACGACCTTGCCCTGCTCCAGGTCGTGCGGGATGAACACGCAGGACTTGAAACCGGCCCGGGCGGCCGCGGCGCCCACCGCGCCGGCCAGGTTGCCGGTCGAGGAGCAGGAGAGCGTGGTGAAGCCGAACGCCCGCGCCGCCTCGATCGCACAGGCGACCACGCGGTCCTTGAACGAGTGCGTCGGGTTGCCCGAGTCGTCCTTGATGTGCAGCTGGGCGGTGAACCCGAGCTCGCGGCCCAGGTTGTCCGCCTTCACCAGCGGGGTCCAGCCGGGGTTGAGGTTCGGCTTGCCGGCCACGTCCGCCGGGACGGGCAGCAGCGGTGCGTAACGCCAGATCGACGCGGGACCGGCCTCGATCCGCTTGCGCAGCTCCTCCGCGCCCTCGCTGCCGAAGTCGTAGGCGATCTCCAGCGGCCCGAAGCACTCCAGGCAGGCGAAGCTCGGACCGAGCGGGAAGCGGGTACCGCACTCGCGACAGGACAGGGCGGCGGCGGGGCCGAGGTCAACGGTTGCGGGTGCGACGGTGTCGATAGCCATGATGGCGGAGGCCTCTCTCCTCATCTTCCCCGTGACGCGGACGCGCCACAGGCCGGAATTGGCACCTGTCCCGCCGGGGCCTGTCGACGACAGCCGCGCGAGAAGGTTGCCGGGACGTCAACGGGCCGTTCCCTCAGTCCCTCTGGATGAGCTCTGTGAAGTTGTTGGTCTTGCTCAGCGGCGACCCCGGCGTGCGAAGGTCCGACCGCTGTACGAAGACTGTATCCGAAGGCGCCAACACTGAACGGGACCGTCCGCCACGCGAGATGACGCGTCCCAGCCCGTCCCGTCCGCCCCCTGCCGAGGAGAGACCCGTGCCCGCCGACCCGACCACCGAGCTCCTCCCACAGGCGGCGTCCTGGCTGCGCCGCCGGTCGTGGAGCGCGGCCGACCGTCCGGTGCGCACCCTGCTGGACGCCAAGCAGGCGGCCGGGCGGGCGGGCACCGTCAGCGTCGTCCTCCCCGCCCTGGACGAGGAGGCCACCGTCGGCGACATCGTCCGCACCATCCGCCGCGAGCTGATGGAACGCCTGCCGCTGGTCGACGAACTGGTCGTGGTCGACTCCGGCTCCGCCGACCGCACCGCCGCCGTGGCCGCCGAGGCCGGCGCCCGGGTGGTCCAGCGCGACGAGATCCTCCCGCGGCTGCCCGCCGCCCCCGGCAAGGGCGAGGTGCTCTGGCGCTCGCTGCTGGCCACCAGTGGCGAGATCGTCTGCTTCGTCGACGCCGACCTGCGCGAGTTCGACCCGGCCTTCGTCTCCGGCATCGTCGGCCCGCTGCTCACCGAGCCGGACATCCAGCTGGTCAAGGCCATGTACGACCGCCCGCTCGAAACCGACGGGGCCGTCGTGCCGGCCGGCGGCGGCCGGGTCACCGAGCTGGTCGCCCGCCCGCTGCTCAACCTGCACTGGCCGGAACTGGCCGGTTTCGTCCAGCCCCTGGGCGGCGAGTACGCGGCCCGCCGCTCCCTGCTCGAACGGCTCCCGTTCCCCACCGGCTACGGCGTCGAACTCGGCCTGCTGGTCGACGCCCTGGAGACCGCCGGCCTGGACGCCCTCGCCCAGGTCGACGTCGGCGTCCGCCACCACCGCCACCAGGACGGCCAGGCGCTCGGACGGATGGCCGCCACCATCTACCGGACGGCGCTGGAACGGCTCGACCGCACGCACCGGCTCAAGGCCTCCGCCGACCTGGTGCACCCGCTGCTCACCCAGTTCACCCGCGACCCGCAGACCCGCGCGTTCACCGCCCACACCCACCCGGTCACCGCCCTCGAACGGCCGCCGATGCACACCGTCCCCGAGTACGTGAGCCGCCACTGAGGGGTTTGCGGTCCCGGGCCCCCGGCAACGTAGCAACCATGGGCGATCTCACGACCGAGCGTTCGAGTCAGACCGGCACCGCCCCCGTCCTGGTGGCCTCCAACCGGGGACCGGTGTCGTTCGGCACCGCGGACGACGGCACGCTGACCCTCCGGCGCGGCGGCGGAGGCCTGGTCTCCGGGCTCTCCGCCATCGACGACCCCGACGCCGTCTGGGTCTGCGCGGCCCTCGGCGACGCCGACCGCCGGGCGGCCCGGGAGGCACCGGACGGCCGCCTCGACCGGGCCGGCCACGACGTCGGCGGACAGGCCGTCCGAATGCTGGACATGGACCCCGCGACCTTCGCCCGCGCCTACAACGGCGTGGCCAACTCGACCCTCTGGTTCGTCCACCACCTGCTCTACGCCACCCCGACCGCACCCTCCTTCGACGCCGGGTTCCGCACCGAATGGCAGGCCTACACGGCCTACAACGCCGCCTTCGCCGACGCCCTGGCCGCCGAGGCCGCCCCCGGGGCGGCCGTCCTGGTCCAGGACTACCACCTCTCGCTGACCCCGGCCCTGCTCCGCGCCGCCCGGCCCGACCTGCGGATCGGCCACTTCTCGCACACCCCCTGGGCCCCGCCCGAGTACTTCCGGCTGCTGCCCGACGACGTCGCCGAGGCCGTCCTCACCGGCATCCTCGGCGCCGACCGGGCCGGTTTCCTCACCCGCCGCTGGGCGCTGGCCTTCGCCGACTGCTGCGAGCAGCTCCTCGGCGCCACCGTCGACCGCACCGCGCTCACCGTCACCCTCCGGGGGCGCACCACCCGGCTCGGCGTCCACGCCCTCGGCGCCGACGCCGACTTCCTGCGCGAACGCGCCCACCGCCCCGACGTCGACGAACGCCTCGCCACCCTGCGCGAGGCCGTCGGCGACCGCCGCACCGTCGTCCGGGTCGACCGCACCGAGCTGAGCAAGAACATCGTCCGCGGCTTCCAGGCCTACCGGCACCTCCTGCGGACCCGCCCCGAGTGGCTGGACCGCGTCGTCCACATCGCCTTCGCGTACCCGTCCCGGACCGACCTCGCCGAGTACCGCGACTACACCGCCCAGGTCCAGCAGCTCGCCGCCGAGATCAACGCCGAGTTCGCCACGCCCTCCTGGCAGCCGCTGATCCTGCACGTCGACGACGACTTCCCGCGCTCGCTCGCCGCCTACCGGCTGGCCGACGTCGCCCTGGTCAACCCGATCCGCGACGGCATGAACCTGGTCGCCAAGGAGGTGCCGGTGGTCTCCGACCGGGGCTGCGCCCTCGTCCTGTCCCGCGAGGCCGGCGCGTACGCCGAGCTGGCCGACGACGCCCTGACGGTCAACCCGTACGACGTCATCGCCACCGCGGAGGCCCTGCACAGCGCGCTCACCATGCCCGCCGGGGAGCGCGCCGACCGCACGAAGCGCCTCGCCGCCGCCTCGACAGCGTTGCCGCCACAGCAGTGGTTCCTCGACCAGCTGCACGCCCTGCACGCCCTGGACGCCGGCGGCGACACCGCCGACCCCGGCCCCGGCCCCGGACCCCGCCCGGTCAACGAGGCCGGCTGAGCTCCGCCCCCAGCCGCTCCAGCAGCTCCACCACGCCGGCCGGGCCCCCGACCACCAGGTCGGCCCGGTCGGCGAGCTCCCTCACCGGCGCGTCCCCCACCGCGCCGCTGCACACCAGCAGCCCGGCGACGCCCTCCCCGCGCAGCTTCTCCACCGCCGCGAAGGCCGCCACGTCGCCCAGGTCGTCCCCCGCGTAGAGCACCGACCGCGCGCCCCGCTCCCGCAGGAACCCGCTCAGCGCGGCGCCCTTGTCGACCCCCGGCGGCCGCAGCTCCAGCACCAGCCGGCCGGGCTCCACCATCAGCCCGTGCTCCGCGGCCAGCGCCTCCACCGGCGGGCGCAGCAGCTCCATCGTCTCCTCCGGCGCCGCCGTCCGCCGCATGTGCACCGCGAGCGAGCGCCCCTTGTCCTCCACCCACGTCCCGGCCGGCGCTCCGGCCCCCGCCAGCACCTCGTCCAGCACGGCCCGTACCGCGGCCACCCCGGGGTGCACCGGGGGCGCCGTCACCACGCCGTCCTCCCAGCGCTCGGCCCCGTAGTGCCCCAGCACCACCACGCCGTCGATGCCGTCGAACCCCCCGTACTCGACGGCCAGCCCGGCGGGCCTGCCGGTGACCACCACCGTCGCCCCCACCCGCGGCGTCAGCGCGCGCAGCGCCCCCGCCACCCCGGGGTGCGCCCGCGCCCGGCCGGGGTCGGCCACGATCGGTGCCAGCGTCCCGTCGAAGTCCAGCGCCACCACGGCGTCCCGCGGCGAGGCGAGGACCGCCTCCAGCCCCTGGCGTCCGGCGTCCGTCCTCAGCTGCAAACTCTCCTCAAGCCCCATGCCGGGACCCATACCCACCCGCGCCCGCGGAAGCACCCGCCGGGCTACCGGGCCCCCCGGCGGGCCTCCCGGACCCGCCTCAGCCGGTTCACCAGCACCGGCGCGTGGGCCAGTGCCTCCGGCCGGTCCAGCAAGGCGTTCAGCAGCTGGTAGTACCGCGTGCTGGAGAGCCCCAGCTCCTCCCGGACGGCCCGTTCCTTGGCCCCCGCCGTACGCCACTGGCGCCCTTCGAGCTCCAGCACCGCCACGTCCCGCTCGCTCAGCTCGCCCACGCTCCACCTCCGCCCACCACTACGGAGTGTCATTCTGCCCCGCACACCCGACACACTCTGAGCCCCGCACGACGCCCGCTCCCCGATTAGCGTCGGTCCATGACCGAAAGCTTCGCGCTGCACATCCCCACCGCCGACCTCGACCCCGACCCGCTGGACCCGGCCCAGATCGTCTCCGGCTCCCCCGAGGTGTCCGGCCGGGTGCTCTCAGAGTCCCCCGACGGCCGCCAGCTCCGCGGCATCTGGCAGATCACCCCGGGCGTCGTCACCGACGTCGAGGCGGACGAGCTGTTCGTGGTGCTGAGCGGCCGGGCCACCATCGAGATCGACGGCGGCCCGACCCTGCACGTCGGCCCGGGCGACTGCGCGGTCCTGCGCGCCGGGGACCGCACCACCTGGACGGTCCACGAGACCCTGCGCAAGGCCTACGCGATCAGCCTCTGACGCAACGCCCGCGGCGGCCCCGGGTTCACTTGCGGACCCGGGCCGCCTCCTTCACCGCGGCGTCCTGCAGCCCCTCCAGCACCTGCTTGGCGTCCCCGGTCACCGCACCGCCGATCCCGGCCTTGATCCGGTTGCTGACCTCGACCCAGGCCGGGTCCCCGAACGGGTAGAAGCTGGCGTTGGTCAGCCCGGCCGCGAACTGCTTCAGGTCCTCGTGCCTGCCGTCCCCGGTCATCTCCGTGAAGGCGTCCTGGGTGACCGGCAGCAGGTTGTACGCCTCGTCAAACTTGAGCTGGTTGTCCTTCGCGTACACGAAGCTCAGGAACTTGCGGATCTCGTTCCTGTGGCCGTTGGCCTTGAACGCCATCATCCAGTCGGCCACGCCGAGGCTGCCGGCCTTCGCCAGGCCGTCCTTCCTGGGGATCGGCGCCGTCCCGAAGTCGACCTTCGCGTTGGCGGCCATCCGCAGCAGCGTCGGGTGCCCGTTCAGCATCGCGACCTTGCCCGCCGTGAAGTCGGTGAACACCGGCGTCCGGTTCATCCTGCCCGGCTCCGGGTACGTCAACCTGGTGTCCACCAGGTTGGTCTTCAGCCAGCCGAAGGTGGCCTGGTTCTGGGTGCTGTCGATGGTGTAGTTGCCGACGTCGTCGGAGAGGCTGCCGCCGCCGCTCAGCGTCCAGAGCATCGACTCGGCCGGCGCCTCCTCCGGCCCGAGCGGCAGCCCGTACGGCACCACGCCCGGCACCTTGGCCTTGATCTTCTCGGCGGCCTGCCGCAGCTCGTTCCAGGTGGCCGGCGGCTGGCTGATCCCGGCCTGCCGGAAGACCGCCTTGTTGTAGAAGAGCACCCGCGAGGAGGAGACGAACGGGATGCCGTACTGGGTGCCGAGCACCTGCCCTGCGTGGCTGAACGACTCCATCATGTTGGCCTGGGTGTCCAGCGAGAGCACGTCCGCGGCCGGGTAGAGCCGGTCCGCGGCGACCTGGTCGGCGAAGCCGCCGGTCTGCACCAGGTCGGGCGACCTGCCGCCGGCCACCAGGTCGGCGACCCGCTTGCCGATGTCGGTCCAGCCGACGACCTCGACGTCGACCTTGATGCCCGGGTTGCCGGACTCGAAGCGGCGCGCGACGTCGTCCCAGTACTGCCTGGAGCTGGTCGCGCTGTCCTCGCCGTAGTCGGCCGCGACCAGCTTGAGGGTGACCGTCTTGTCGTCCTGGCCGCTGCAGCCGGTGAGCAGCAGCGCTCCGGCCAGCGCGGTGCCGAGCAGCCGGGTGGGGGCCTGGGCGCGCCTGTTCAACGCGGGTACCGCCTTCGAGGGTGAAGAAGAGGAAAGCAGCCGGACGGGTGGAATCCGGCAGGAGGGAGCGCCACACTGCCAAAAGCCCTGCAGAGTGGTCCAGACCTCCGGGCCGTACCCGGCGGGTAGTTATCGAAGTGCGGAGGTCGTTGCACGATGCGCAATGGAGCGACGCCGATCCGCCCCGATTCCGCCCGGAACGGGTCCGGGGGCCGGGGGCCGGGGAACCGGCGGCGACGAGCGCAAAATGCCGCACTCCACAAGGTTCTGCGACAAAGCTCACCCACTTTGGACCAGACCAATCCGACAACTGGACTAGACCTCTCCGACCCAGCCAAGGGAAACTGTCCTCCGTGAAGCACGTCATCGCACTCGATGTAGGCGGCACCGGCATGAAGGCCGCGCTGCTCGCCCAGGACGGCTCCGTGCTGTTCGAAGCACGCCGACCGACCGGGCGGGAGCACGGCACGGACGCCGTCGTCGCCGCCATCCTCGACTTCGCCGCCGACCTGGCGGACGAGGGCCGCAGCCGTTTCGGCGTCGCCCCGCTGGCGGCGGGCGTCGCCGTCCCGGGGACGATCGACGAGAAGAACGGCATCGCGGTCTTCTCCGCCAACCTCGGCTGGCGGGACCTGCCGCTGCGCAAGCTGCTGGGCGAGCGCCTGGCCGGCCCGGGCGGTGTCGCGATGCCGGTCGCCCTCGGCCACGACGTGCGCTCGGGCGGCCTCGCCGAGGGCCGCCTCGGCGCCGGCCGGGGGGTCGGACGCTTCCTGTTCATCGCGCTGGGCACCGGCATCGCCGGCGCCATCGGCATCGACGGCCGGATCGAGGCCGGGGCCCACGGCTACGGCGGCGAGATCGGCCACGTCGTGGTCCGGCCGGGCGGCCCGCAGTGCGGCTGCGGCGCCCGGGGCTGCCTGGAGACCCTCGCCTCCGCCTCGGCCGTCTCCCGTGCCTGGGCCGAGGGCAGTGGGGACCCCGACGCCGACGCGGCATCCTGCGCCGTCGCGGTGGACGCCGGGGACCCGCGCGCGATCGCGGTCTGGCAGCACGCGGTGGACGCCCTCGCCGACGGCATCGTGCTCGCCCAGAGCCTGCTCGACCCGTCCACGGTGATCGTCGGCGGTGGCCTGGCCGAGGCCGGCGACACCCTCTTCACACCCCTGCGCGCGGCCGTCGCCGAGCGGCTGACCTTCCAGATGCCCCCCGAGGTCGTACCGGCCATGCTCAAAGACACCGCCGCTTCCCTGGGCGCGGGCCTGCTCGCCTGGGATCTGCTCTCCTTGGAGGTGACCGCGTGACCGCGCGGATTCAATCAGCGGCCTCGCCGCGGGGTACCGCCCTGTCCGGCGCCCGGCTGGTCCTGCCCGGCGGTGTCGTCGACGGCGACCGCCTCTCGGTCGAGGGCACCCGGATCGCCGGCCTCGGCGGCGCCA